>JASHWN010000493.1 GCA_030044035.1 Xanthobacteraceae bacterium | reverse complement strand
GCCGAACAAGCGCTCGAGCAGGCGATGCGCGCCGGTGAAATACAGCGATTCCAGCCCGCCGCGGATGATTGCCGGTTTCAGTGCGGCCACGATCGACGCCTTATTCGTTCTGCCGGCCGATTATTCGACTGCGAGGTTGACAATTGTTTGCCGCAGCGCAGCCGGGGGTCAACGCCGCCGGCTCGCTTATCCACCTTAAGCCACGGAAACGGCGCCGTTTTAAGCGGCTTCGGCCCGGACTTCGCTGCCGCGGCCGTCCGTCAGCACGATCACATCGTCGAATTCGGCGGCAACGAGCCGCTCGCGCGCGGCCTCGGTGTCGCCATGAGCGCCCTCTTTGGCGAGCAAGACCGCGTGCGGAGCGATCTCGCTGATCGCCTCGAGGTCGGCGCCCTCGGCGAGCCCGGCATCGACAATCACGTAATCGTAGCTGCGCGCCAGCGCGATCATGCCGGGGGCGAGCCGCGGCGACGACAACAGCGCAATGCGCCGGCCGGGCTCGCGCCCCGGCGCAATGACATGGACGGCCGACAGCTTGTCCTTGACGATGACGTCGCGGAACGAGGCCGAGCCGTCGACGAATTCGGCTAGTCCAGGCTCCGATGCGTCGGCGACGGCCTTGACCGCCGAATATTTGGCCTGATCGAGCCCGACCAGGACGACGCGGGCGCCTGCGGCAAGAGCGCGCGCCAATTTGATCGCGGCCTCGCCGCTATCCAAACCGGCCGAAGCCGCGAGCACGGCGATGCGCCCGGCGCCGGCGCCCGTCAATCGTTGCATGACGTCGGCAACGCCGCCGGCTTGCGCGGCAACGAAGCGGTCGCGGTCCTCGCTCGGCGTGGCAGCCGCGTCGGGCTGTGCTGCTGCGCTATCCTGAGCGGCCGGGCCACGGACCGGCACGGCCGCGCCCGGCGCGCTCAAAAGCGCCCTGGTCAGCACGAACCCGCACGACAGCATCAGCGTCGCCACGGCGGCGATCAGCACGCTCGGCAGCTTTTTCGGGTACGCCGGCACGTTCGACACCGTGGCGCGCGAGAACACCCGCGCATCGGCCGGCGCCGAATTGAGCGTCTCGCGGGCGGTCGCTTCGCTGAATTTGGCCAGATAGGATTCCAACAGGTCACGCTGCGACTTGGCCTCGCGCTGCAGTGCCCGCAACTGCACGTCGCGCTCATTGGTGGTCGCCGCCTGGTTCTTGATCTGATCGAAATTCGCCGACAGCGCATCGACGCGCGCGGCGGCGATCTTGGCGTCGGCGTCGAACGAGCGCGCGATCCGTTCGGCTTCGGCTCTGATCTGGCCGTCGAGATCGGCGATCTGCGCCTTCAACTCCTTGATGCGCGGATGGCCGTCCATGAGTGACGACGATTGCTCGGCGAGCTGGGCGCGCAACGTCACGCGCTGCTCGGAGAGCCGGCGGATCAGCTCGGAATTGATGATGTCGGAGGCTTCGATCGACTGGTCGGAACGCAGCATTTCGCGGATGATCTTCGCCTTGGCTTCGGCGTCGGCCTTTTGCGCGCGCGACGCGGCGACCTGGGCGCTGAAATCGCCGAGCTGCTGCGCCGACAGCGTGATGTTGTTCGGGCCTTCGAGCAGATTGGTGTTGGCGCGGAACGCGGCGACCTTGGCTTCGGCGTCCGCCACCTTCTTCTGCATGGTCTCGATCTCGCCGGACAGCCATTCGACGGCAGCGTGCGCCTGGTCCCGCTTGGCGGCGCGCTGGCGCACCAGATAGGCCTCGGCGATGGCGTCGGCGACCGTGGCGGCGAGCTTCGGATCCTGGGACAGAAAGTCGATGACGATGACGCGCGATTTCTCCACCGGATAGACGGTGAGCCGGTCGTAATAGGCTTCGAGGACCCGCTCCTGCGGCGTCATGCGCAGCGGGTTCTTGATCAGGCCGAGCGCGCCGAGCAGCGCCTTGATCGGCGAAATGCCGTTGAGCGCCGGATCGAATTCCGGCCGCTCGTTAAGCTTGAGCTTGGCGATCACGTCCTGGGCGAGATCGCGCGACAGCACGAGCTGCGCCTGGCTCGTCACCGCCACCTCGTCGACCGCGTTGCGGTCGATCACGTCCTTGTCGGCGTCGGGACGCAAAAAGACGTTGTCGCGGCCCTCGACCAGAATGCGCGCTTCCGACTGGTATTTGGGCGGAATCACCTGTACCACGGCGAGCGTGAGCAGTGCGATGAGCAGCGTCGGCCGCAGGATTTTCCACTTGCTGCGCCACAGCGCCGCGCCCAACGCGGGCAGATCGAATTCCGCCTCGCTGAACAAGCTCGACGGCCGCGGCGACGGCGACGCCACGCTCATGTCCTTAACTCCCAAGCACCGACAGAACAGGCGCGGTCATCACAATCTATTAAGGTTGCCATCCGGTTAAGACTGCGTCTGACGCATCGCTGGCGCGCAAAGTTCAAACGCCGGTGTGAGGATTTCTTAACCGCCGACGGTCTCAATCAGGTTTAACGTTTTGCTCGCAATTGACGGATCGCGCGCATGGCCGACCTCGCGGCCGAAGTTTTGGATGACCGGCCGCCGCAGGCTGCGGACTTCATGGCGGAGAGCGGCGTAGGCATCGCGTTGCGCGCGCCGAGCATTGCGATCGAGCCGCACGCGTCGGCCACGAAAAGCCTCAAAATTCTCCACGTCTTTCGCAGCCCCGTCGGCGGCCTGTTCCGGCACGTGCTCGACGTCGCGCGCGGTCAGGCCGGGCGCGGCCACCACGTCGGCCTCATCGTCGACTCAACGACCGGCGGCAGGCGCGCCGAAGCGGCACTGGCGGAGCTTAAGCCGCACCTCGCCTTCGGCATCGAGCGCATCGCGATCCCGCGGCAGCCGAGCCCGCGCGACATGGTCGCACTTCGCCACGTCGCCCGCCGCATCGCGGCGATCGCGCCCGACGTGCTGCACGGCCACGGCGCCAAAGGCGCCGCCCTGGTGCGTCTGGCGCCGCGCCGCGACGGCGCGATCCGGGTTTGCACGCCGCATGGCGGGACGCTGGTCTACGCGCCCGGCGCGCTCGCCGGCGGCTTTTATCGTTGGCTCGAGCGGCTCATGAGTTCCCGCACCGATCTCTTTCTGTTCGAAAGCAATTTCGCCGCCGCCGAGTTCACCTGCACCATCGCCCGACCGCGCGGTCCGGTGCGTGTTGTTTGCAACGGCGTCGGCGGAGCAGAGTTTGCACCGCTCGCTGTGGCACCGGACGCAAGCGACGTCGTCTTTGTCGGCGAACTGCGCGTGTTGAAAGGCGTGGACGTTTTGCTCGAGGCGATGGCGATCGTCAAACGCGCCGGACGCATCGTTCGCGCCACGATCGCCGGCGAAGGCCCGGACGCGCAGCGGTTCAAAGACTTGAGCAAGCGTCTTGAGGTGGCGGATCAGACTCGTTTCGTCGGCCACGTGCCGGCCCGCGAGGCATTCGCGATGGGCCGCGTCCTGGTCATGCCGTCGCGCGCGGAATCGCTGCCTTACGTCATTCTCGAAGCCGCCGCGGCGGGGATGCCCATCATCGCCACGCGCGTCGGCGGCATTCCGGAAATTTTCGGGCCGCAAAGCTTTCGGCTGGTGCCGCCGGACGATGCTGCCGCCCTCGCCAAAGCCCTTGGCGAAGCCATGGCCGATCCGGAAGAGCTCCTGCGCGCCGCCGAAAGCCTTAAGGCGCGGGTCCGCGCCCATTTCACGATCGACGCCATGGTGGATGGCGGCCTAGCCGCTTACCGCGACGCCATCCATGCAAGAAACTTGAATGCAAGAAACTTGACGAGGCAAGAAAGCCGACAATGCGCCTAACCAATTTTTGAACTTTATTCACTATTTTGCCGCGATGGCGCGGGCTCGGCGCGTCCGCTTGCAGTCACCCGAGTTGCGTTGAAGACCATGTCGAGTTCCGAGCGCAGCATGTTGTTCGAATCGGCCGCCGCTACGGCAGCCGCTGCAGCGCCGCGCGCACGAAAATCGCCGCAGCTCTCCACAACGGCGCTCAAGGCGGCGGCGCAGCCGTTTCGGGCCGGCTATTCGCCGATCGTGGTCGCCGGCACGGTGCGGCTCATCGAAATCGCGCTCGTCGCACTGGTCGGCTTTGCCGTCTATCTCGCTTACGTGGTGCCGTCCGACGGCTTCGGCTTCGCCTGGCGTTATGTCGGCGCGATCGCCGGCATCGCGCTCATGGCGATGTTCGCGTTCCAGGCCGCCGACATTTACCAGATCCAGGCGTTTCGCGGTCACGAGAAGCAATATATGCGGCTCGCTTCGGCGTGGTCGGTGGTCTTTCTCATCGCGATTGGCGTGTCGTTCTTCGCCAAGGCCGGCGATCAGTTCTCGCGCGCCTGGCTCGGCGGCTTCTATGTGCTCGGGCTTGGCACGCTGATCGGCTTCCGCCGCGCGCTGTTCCTCTTGGTGCGGCGCTGGACCCGCGACGGCCGGCTCGACCGCCGCACCGTGGTGGTCGGCGCCGACAAGAACGGCGAGTCGCTCATTTCCTCGCTCGCCGCGCAACGCGATTCCGACGTGCGCGTCATCGGCGTGTTCGACGACCGCGGCGAGGCGCGCAGCGCCTCAAGCTGCGAGGGCGTGCAAAAGCTCGGCGCCGTCGATGATCTCGTCGAGTTCGCCCGCCACACCCGCGTCGATCTCGTGATCTTCTCGCTGCCGATCTCGGCCGAAGCGCGCATCCTGCAGATGCTCAGGAAGCTGTGGGTGCTGCCGGTCGACATCCGGCTGTCGGCGCATACCAACAAGCTGCGCTTCCGCCCGCGCTCCTATTCTTACATCGGCAACGTCCCGGTGATCGACATTTTCGACAAGCCGATCGCCGACTGGGACGTGGTGATGAAATGGCTGTTCGACAAAATCGTCGGCTCGCTCGCGCTCATCTGCGTCGCGCCGGTCATGGCGCTGGTGGCGCTCGCCATAAAACTCGACAGCAAGGGCCCGGTGCTGTTCAAGCAGCGCCGCTACGGGTTCAACAACGAGCTGATCGAGGTCTACAAGTTCCGCTCGATGTACGTCGAGACGGCCGACGCCAGCGCGCAGCGCCTGGTCAGCAAGAACGATCCGCGGGTCACGCGCGTCGGCCGCTTCATCCGCAAGACCAGCCTCGACGAGCTGCCGCAGCTGTTCAACGTGGTGTTTGCCGGCAACCTGTCGCTGGTCGGGCCGCGGCCGCATGCGGTGCACGCCAAGGCCGAGAACCGCATCTATGACGAGGCGGTCGACGGCTATTTCGCCCGCCACCGCGTCAAGTCGGGCATCACCGGCTGGGCCCAGATCAACGGCTGGCGCGGCGAGACCGACAGCCAGGAAAAGATCCAGCGCCGCGTCGAGCACGACCTTTATTACATCGAAAACTGGTCGATCCTGTTCGACA
>JASHWN010000492.1 GCA_030044035.1 Xanthobacteraceae bacterium | reverse complement strand
CCGGCTGGACCGCGCGCGACAAGCAACTGATGTCGAACCTGCCCTACGCGCAGGCCGCGATTCCCGAGCAGTTCAAGCGCCACATCGTCGACTACGACCGCAAGGAAGCGCCCGGCACGATCGTCGTCGATTCCGACAACAAGTTCCTCTATTACGTGATGCCGAACAACAAGGCGATCCGCTACGGCATCGCCGTCGGCGAAGAGGCGGAGGCCTGGAGCGGCATCGCCAAGGTGGGCCGCATGGAGCAATGGCCGGCTTGGGTGCCGACCGCCGGCGAGCAGCAGCGGCTCGGCCCGCTGCCGGCCTTCGTCACCGGCGGTCCGCATAATCCGCTCGGCGCGCGCGGCCTCTATATGTATTCCGGCGGCAAAGACACGCTCTACCGCATCCATGGCACCAATCAGCCGGAATATATCGGCCAGGCCATCTCGTCCGGCTGCATCCGCATGACCAACGAGGACGTGATGGACCTCTACAACCGGGTCAAGGTCGGCACCATCGTGGTGGTGCTGGCGCCGCATAACAATACGGCGCCGTTCGCCGCCCACGTTGCGGCCGCGCCGAGTGCGGAGAATCCATACTAAGCCGCTCCGGCCGAGCAATCGGATTTGAAACGGCGCCGCTTAGTCGGCGCCGTTTTGTTTTATCCAGTTACGATGTCCGCGAATTCATATTCCGTCACCCTGAGATGCGAGCGAAGCGAGCCTCGAAGGGCGACGGCCATCCAAATCGGCTTTAGCCGATTTGGACACTAAACCGGCCGAAATCGGGCGAGGCCCGATTTCGGTTGCGCCTCGGCCGCATCCTTCGAGGGCCGCTTCGCGGCCACCTCAGGATGACGGGAAACGTCACGCCCCGAGCCGCACCTGCACGATCTCCGGCGGCACGCCGAGGCGCGCCGGGATGATGCTGGTGCCGAGCCCGCCCGACACGATCATGTGCCTGTCGTTCTCGACCACGTGCCCATAGGCGTAGCGCGCGCCGAATTTCGACGGCACGAACAGCGGCCAAACCAGCGGCAGCCGGATCTGGCCGCCGTGGGTATGGCCGGCCAAGGTCAGCGCCACCCGCGGCGGCACTCGCGGAAAAATATCGGGCTCGTGCACCAATAGCACGACCGGATCGTCGGTGCGGATTTGCGCCAGCGTGCCGGGCAGATCGTCGGCGCCGCGATAGCGGTGGTGGCCGAGCGGATGGGCGAGCTGATCGCCGATGCCGGCGAGCCAGAATTTTTGACCCGCCGCGCCGAGCGGCACCGCGTCATTCTCGAGCACCGGAATGCGCGCGTCGGCAAGCGCGCTGCGGATCATGACGAGGTGATGCCACCAATCGTGGTTGCCGAGGATCGCCCAGACCCCGAGCGGCGCGGTAAGCCGGGCGAGCTCCGCCGACCACTTTTCGGGCGGCAGCCGCTCGGTCGGAAACTCGTAGCGGGCGACGTAATCGCCAAGGAGCACGATGAGGTCCGAGTGCAGCACGTTGGCGGTGTCGACCACGTGGCGGACGTGCGGCAGCCGCATGTCGGGACCGCCGGCATGCAGATCGGCAATCACCGTGATGGTGAGGCGCCGCTCCGCCGGCCAACCGCGCAGCGCCGGCGCGTAGCGGGTGACGACCAGACCCTCCGGCTCGACCGCCCCGGCATAGACCGCCGTGCTGGCGCTGCAGAGGCCCAAAACGCCGGCTGCGCCGAACAGCACGCGCCGCCGCGTCAGGCGCCCGGTCGTGATGGTCGGCGGCTCCTCGGCCCGTTGCGCGGCCGAAGAGCCTGCTAGCGCCCCATCGTCGGGAAACATTGGCCTCATGGAAATGGCAGTTTGAGATCAGCGCATGGTTAGCACAGCGCAGCAGCGATAGCCGATCCACGACACGAGAGGGTTAAGACATCGTCACGATTGCGCGAGGCGCTCGCGGGTGACCCAATCCAACGTCTTATCGAGGGCGCGGGTGAGGCGGTCGAACAGGGCGTCGACTTCGGCGGCGCCGATGATGAGCGGCGGCGACAGCGTGATGACGTCGCCCAGCACCGAGCGCACGATCAAGCCTTCGGCCTCGGCGAACGCCACCGCCCGCGCGCCGACCGCATGCTGCACGGCGAACGAGCGTTTGGTCTTCTTGTCGGCGACGAGCTCGACGCCGCCGATCAGTCCGATGCCGCGCGCTTCGCCGACCAGCGGATGCGCATTGAGCGCGTTAAGCCGCGCCTGGAATTGCGCGCCGCGCGCGGCGGCCTTGTCGACGATGCGGTCGCGCAAATAGATCTCGATCGCCTTAAGCGCCACCGCGGCCGATACCGGATGGCCGCCATAGGTGAAGCCGTGGCCGAATACGCCGATCTTTTTGCTCTCGGCGAGCAGCGCCTGGTACATGACTTCCGGAATCATGACGCCGGCGATCGGCAGATAGGCCGACGACATCATCTTGGCGATCGAGATCGATTGCGGCCGATAGCCGAGCTTGTCGCAGCCGAACATGGTGCCGAGCCGGCCGAAGCCGCAGATGACCTCGTCGTCGATCATGAACACGTCGTGCCTGGCGCACACCGGCGCGATCTTCTCGAAATAGGTTTTCGGCGGCGCGATCACGCCGCCGGCGCCCATCACCGGCTCGGCGATGAAGGCGGCGACGG
>JASHWN010000491.1 GCA_030044035.1 Xanthobacteraceae bacterium | reverse complement strand
CGAGGAGAGGGGGACGATAAATGGCGGCATTTGCTGTTGCTCTTATCCCGTCACCCTGAGGTGCTCGGCGCGTAGCGCCGAGCCTCGAAGGGCGACGGCCCCAGCGCCTCGGCCGCATCCTTCGAGGGCCGCGCCGCGCGCGGCCACTTCAGGATGACGGTTTTGGTCACTCGCGCCCTATTTCACGTGATCGCCGTAGCCGGGCAGCGGATCGACCACGGTGATCTGCTTGACCGGGAAGTTGGAGACGATCTCGATGTCCTTCTTGTGCACGATCAGCATTTCCTCGATGCGCACGCCGTAGCGGTATTTCTTGCCGTGCTGCGTCTCGAGCGCGAACGTCATGCCCTCCTGGATCTCGATCGGATGATCGAGCGACCAGATGCGCGAGATCACCGGCGGATCGTATTGCGCAAGACCGAGGCCGTGGCCCCACAGATTGGCGGCGGCCTGGTCCTCGTCCTCGTAGCCCCAGGTCTTCATCGCCGACGGCCATTTCTGCGCGATGTCGCGCGTGGTGGCGCCGACCTTCACGGCGCCGATCGAGTCGTAGAGCCATTTGAGCGCGATGTCGTAGGTCTCTTTCTGCTCCTTGGTCGGCTCCTTGCCGACGCAATAGGTGCGGTAATAGCAGGACTTGTAGCCGTTCCAGGTCAGCGCCGCCAAATCCATGAACACGATGTCGCCGGGCTGGATGATGCGGTCGGAAAAATTGCGCCAGTTCGGCCAGGTGTTCGGCCCCGACGACACGATGACATCCTCGACGTCCTCCATGCCGGGAATGGCGTAAAGGTACTGCATCAGGTGCGCGGTGACCTGGTTCTCGGTGATGCCGGGGCGGAGGAATTTCATGCATTCCCAGTGTGTGGCGTCGCCGATGGCGCCGACGATGCGGAAGCATTCCTGCTCGTCGGCGCTTTTCACCGCGCGCGCCTCCATCATCGGCGTCATACCGTCGGTCCAGTTGATTTTTTCTTCTTTGAAAACGTTGATCATGTTGATGTCGATGAAGTCGCAGCCGAGCTTTTGGCCGGCGACGCCGTTGTCCTTCATCGCTTGCTTTACCGCATTGGCGAATTTTTTGACCTGCTGGATAGAGGCGGGACCGGCGGCGCCCTTGATCCAGGCGAACGAGTGACGGACGTTCTCTTTCGGAATCCACGGCGAATGCCGTTCGATCTGAAAGCCGATATCGCCCTGCTCGAACAGCACCGGGCGGCCGTCGCCGCACAGCATGGCGTAGCGCAGGCCGGGCTTGAGGCGGTTCCAGCCGGGGGTCAGCGTGCCGGTGATGTAGCGCACGTTCTCGTCGTACATGCAAAGCAGCGCACCCAGCTTGTGCTTCTTCATCATCGCCCGCGCCCGCTCGATGCGGTACTCGCGCAGCCGCTCCCAGTTGACGCGCTGCTGCCAGTCCAGGCCGACAGTGCCGAAATTGGCCGTTCCCATGAAAGCCTCCCACCCCCGATTGACGCCTAACCTCTGTCCGAAAACGCACGGCCGTGCAAGGTAATCGGATGCCGCGCGGGCGGCCGTTGCCGCGGCGATTTGCAGCCGCGCCGCGGCACTTTAGAATTGCGCCGCAGGAGAGCCACCATGAGCACCATCACGCGCCGCGGTTTTGCCCGCGGCAGTTCGGCGGGCCTTGTCGGCGCGCTGGCGACGCCGGCAGCGCCGGCGCTGGCGCAGAGCGGCAGGCTGCGCTGGCGCATGGTGACGTCGTGGCCGAAGCGGCTGCCCGGGCCTGGTATGTCGGCGGAGCGCGTCGCCGAGCGCATCGGCAAATTGTCCGACGGCCGGCTCGAGATCGCGGTCTCGGCCGCGGGCGAGATCGTGCCGGCCTTCGAGGTGCTCGATGCGGTGGGCTCCGGCGTCGCCGAAATGGGCCACACTGCCGCGTTCTACTGGCAGGGCAAGGAGCCGGCGGCGGCCTTCTTCACCACGGTGCCGTTCGGGCTGACGCCGAACGAGCACGTCGCCTGGATCGATGCCGGCGGCGGCCAGGCGCTGTGGGACGAGATCTACGCGCCGTTCGGCGTCAAGCCATTCATGGGCGGCAATACCGGGGTGTGCATGGGCGGCTGGTTTCGCCGCGACCTGCAAGACCTCGCCGACGTGCGCGGCCTCAAAATCCGCTCGCTCGGGCTCGGCGGTGAAATCTACCGGCGGCTCGGCGCCATTCCGCAAACCACCGCGCCCGGCGAAATTCTGGTGGCGCTGCAGTCCGGCGTGCTCGATGCCGCCGAATTCGTCGGCCCCGGCTCCGACATCGCGCTCGGCCTGTTCCGCTTCGCTCCGTTCTATTACGGGCCGGGCTTCAACAAGCCGAACGGCACCGGCGAGTGCATCGTGTCGCTCAAGGCCTGGCAGAGCCTCGACGCCGAATTGCAGGCGATCGTGGCGCATGCGTGCGCGGCCGAAGCGGCGTTCGCGCTCGCCGAGATGGAGCGGCTCAACATCGAGGCGCTTGCCGCGCTGAGCACGCGCGATCATGTCGAGCCGCACACCTTTCCGGCTGATCTCGTCGCCGCGGCGCGCACGCAAGCGACCGGCGTGCTCGCCGATCTTGCCGGCAAGAGTCCCGGCGCTCGCAAGGTGCACGACGCCTACATCGCGTTCCGCGACAAGATCGCGCCGTGGTCGCGCATCTCGCTGCAGGCGGTGCTGGAGGCGCGGCAGGGGTGAAGCTGCTCATTGTTAGGCATCGGTCTTAGCGGTTTGCATGTTGATTCATGCGGCAATCGATCCCGGTTGCGAGGCGGTACCGTCTGGGCGATCATCACCGTTGTTATTCGAGGCGAGATTCGCCGCACGCGTAAAAATCGGATCGGTTTCCATGACCGGCTACATCGAAGGCCGCAACGTCAGCCTCACCTTTCGGCCGCCGAACCGCGCGCCGGTGCGGGCGCTCGGCGGCTTCGATATCGAGGTCGAAGAGGGCGAGTTCCTGTCGATCGTCGGCCCGTCGGGCTGCGGCAAGAGCACATTCCTCAACGTGGTGCTCGGCCTGACCAAGCCGGATTCCGGCGAGGTGTTGATGCACGGCAAGCCGATCGGCGGACCCGGCAGCGACCGCGCCATGGTGTTTCAGGAATTCGGCCTGCTGCCCTGGCGCACCGTGCAGCACAACATCGAGCTCGGTCTCGAGCTGAAAAAGGTGCCGGTCGAAAAACGCCGCGCCACGGCCGAGCGGCTGGTGGTGCTGGTCGGGCTCGCCGGCTTCGAGCGGCATTATCCGCACGAATTGTCGGGCGGCATGAAGCAGCGCGTCGGCCTCGCTCGGGCTTTGGCGACCGATCCCGACGTTTTGCTGATGGACGAGCCGTTCGCCGCGCTCGACGCGCAGACCCGCGACCTGATGCAGGCCGAGCTTTTGCGCATCTGGCGCGAGGCGCGCAAAACCGTGCTGTTCGTCACTCACCAGATCGACGAGGCGATCTACCTCTCCGACCGCGTCATGGTGATGAGCAAGCGCCCCGGAAGGGCGAAGAAGATATTCGCCATCGATCTGCCGCGGCCGCGCGAATACGAGATGCGGGTGACGCCAGAGTTCAACGATCTCAAGCTCGAAATCTGGAACACGCTCAAGGACGAGATCGTGGCGTGATGGCTGACGCAGCAACCATTCGCCGGACCTTCGTGGTGCGCTACCGCAATGTTCTGCTCGGCGGCCTCGCTGTGGTGCTGTTCTTCGCCGCCTGGCAGGCGATTTTTCTCTTCGTGCCGCTCAACCCGTTGTTCATGTCCAAGCCGAGCCTGATCGCCGCCGGTCTCGTCGATCTCATCGACAGCGGCGATCTGTTTCACGATCTGGCGGTCTCGGCGGTGCCGTTCTTCATCGGGCTCGTTGCCGCGGTCATCGTCGGCGTGCCGCTCGGCATCGTCATGGGTTGGCGGCCGCGCGTCGGCTACGCGCTCGATCCGCTGATGACGGTGTTTTATGCAAGCCCGCTGGTGGCGCTGGCGCCGCTTCTGGTGATCTTTTTCGGCGTCGGCGTGTCGGGCAAGGCGATCATCGTGTTCGCGCTGTCGGTGTTTCCCTTCATCTTCAACGCCCATGCGGGCGTGCGCGCGGTCGACCGGCTTCTGATCAACGTGGTGCGCTCGCTCGGCGGCGGCGAATGGGACCTGTATCGCAAAGTGATCTTTCCGAGCGTGCTGCCTTACATCGTCGCCGGCGCGCGGATCGCGGTCGGCCGCGCGCTGATCGCGGTTCTGGTCGGCGAGTTCTTCGCCGCCTCGGAAGGCATCGGCTACGCCATCTCGCGGTTCGGCGACCTGTTCGCGATCGACCGCATGTTCGCCTGCATCCTGGTGGTGATGGCGATCGCGGTGGTGCTGACCGAAGGCATCCGCTGGGCCGAGCGTGCCGCGTTCCCGTGGCGGGTCGGGCAATGAGAGTTTTGGACCAACGTCATGGCTGAGACGCAATCCCTCGACGCTGGCGTTGCCGCGCTCGGCCGCACCGAGGACGCGCCGCGCCGCAGCCTGTGGCGGCGCATCGAACCGACCGCGTTGGGCACCGGCAGCATCGTCGTGCTGCTGCTGGTCTGGCAATTGGTGCCGTATTTTGTGCCGCTCAAGGCCGGCACGCGGCTGTTCTTCACCGTGCCGAGCCAGATCGCCGGCACGCTGTGGCAGATGATCGTGTCCGGCTCGCTGTGGGCGCCGCTCGGCGTGAGTGCCACTGCCTTCGCCATCGGGCTTGCGCTCGCCATCGTGGCCGGTCTGCCGCTCGGCATCCTGATCGGCCGCTCCAGCCTGCTCAACGCCATGTTCGATCCGTTCATCACCGCCTTCAACGCCACGCCGCGGCTGGTTTTTCTGCCGCTGTTGATGCTGTGGTTCGGCATCGGGCTGTGGTCGAAGGTCGCCATCGTGTTTCTCGGCGCGCTGTTTCCGCTGCTCATCAATACCTACGAAGGCGTGCGCAATGCCGACAAGCTTCTGATCAACGTGGTGCGCTCGTTCGGCGCCAAGGAATGG
>JASHWN010000061.1 GCA_030044035.1 Xanthobacteraceae bacterium | reverse complement strand
TGGGGCTACTGGCAGGGCGCCGAACGCGCCAAGGCGCTGCACGACAGCGTGTTCGGCGACATCACTTCGGTGATGGATTTCGGCATCATTTTGGGCGCGCTGTTGGCGTCGGGGCTTGCCGGCAAATTCCATCCGAGCTGGAAGGTCCAGGGCCGCTCGCTCATTGCCGCGGTGCTCGGCGGCTTTTTGCTCGGCTACGGCGCGCGGCTTGCCTATGGCTGCAACATCGGCGCGTATTTCAGCGGCATTTCCTCATCCAGCCTGCACGGCTGGGTCTGGCTCGCCGCGGCGTTCGCCGGCAGCATCCTCGGCACGTATCTCCGTCCGTGGTTCGGGCTGAGCGTCGAACGCAGTCTCAAGCGCGTGCAGCCGGCGCCGGCGGCGCGGGATTAGCATTCTTTGTTGACCTCATCCTGAGGCGGCCGCGAAGCGGCCCTCGAAGGATGCAGGCCGAGGCGCCGCGGCCTCATCCTTCGAGGCTCGGCGCTCTGCGCCGAGCACCTCAGGATGAGGAAAACGAACCTCATGCCGGCACTTCGCCCTTGAGCATCAGCCGGTACAGATAGCGCCGCTCGTTCATGTCGTAGTCCGGATTGGCCTGGTGCATGACGCTGCGGTTGTCCCACAGCACCCAGTCGCCGTGGCGCCATTGGTGGCGGTATTCGTATTTCTTCTGCGTCGCGTGCCGCATCAACTCGTCGATCAGCTTGAGCGCGTCCTCGTCGTCCATGCCGACGATCGACTCCATGCGCACCGGATTGAGAAACAGCGCCTTGCGGCCGTTCTCCGGGTGCGTGCGCACCAGCGGATGCACGCCGGGCGGCGGCAGATTGCGGCGGCTCTCCTCGCTCAGATAGCCGAGCGGGCGCGGACTGTATTTGCTCAAGTAGGCATGCACGGCCTTGAGCCCCTCGACCCGCCGCTTGGTGTCTTGCGGCAAATCGTCAAAGGCGTCGTGCATATTCACGTACTGGGTATCGCCGCCGTGTGACGGCAGATCGACCGCAAATAGTGTCGTCGCCTTGGGCGGGCGCGGATGATTGGAGTGGTCGGTGTGAAACGTTTCACCGGGAATGATGCGCCGGCCGTTGACGAACTCGTCGTTGGAAACGTACGACACGTCGGGGTGGCCGGGGACGTGGTGCTCCTTCTTGTCGTGCGGCTGCAATTCGCCGAACAGCTGCACCGCGGCCTTGAACGCATCGGGCGAAAAATGCTGATCGCGCATGACCAGCACGTGATGCTTGACGAACGCGTCGTTCAGCGCGCCGCGGGTCTCGCCGTCGATCGGCTGCGTGAAATCGAGGCCGACCACCTCGGCGGCGGTATGCCCCGTGAGCGGTGTGATGGTGAAAGAGGTCATGGAGCGTTTCCCGTCGGATCGACTGCAAAAGCCTAGCTTGACCCCATTGTCCCTAGGGAAGATCCTCTCGCGTAGAGACAGTTTGTTTTATCGTGCGACCTGCTCTGCGTGCTTGGCGCGCCGCCGCAAGTGGCTGGACGCGCTCTTTCAGCGCGTCAATGATATCCAACTTTTCAGAAAAGCTGAGAGCCGCGCGTTGGCGCCGCCCGGCCAGCTTTAAAGCAAGGATATCCGAAATGTCTGGATATTTTTTGTATATACGCGCCATCACGCGAGTTTAGATCGCAGCAAGCGGATTTTCAATCCCCGCCTTGACGCAGAAACGTCGCCAATCGCCCATGAGACCGTGCCTTTGAAGCACTTGTTTGAGAAGGAACAAATCGACAGCGCCTTGCTCGAGAAAAGATTGCACTCGAGCCAAGTCCTTAAGTCTGCCGACTTTTATTGCGATCGCCACCACGTGTTCGGCTCGCAAGCATCGCGCTCTCAATGGTGGACCACCTGGCGAGCCAATTTCGATTTCGATGGCGCTGTCCAATGCATCCTGATCCAAATCTGACGCCGCCGGCAGGAATTGCACCGGCCATCCTTCGATCATGATCCCGAGATCGGTGCGATCCGAATAGCCTAGCTCCGCCAATGCTTTCTCGACGGGAGCAAGCAAAATAAGACCGGATCGGCGACTTTCAAAATCCTCAACGGAGATCAATATATCGAGGTCGTCACTCAGGGTTGGTGCGATGTAATTCATTGCGGCAAAAGCACCGGCAATAGCGTAGCGATGAATTGCACCGCTCTCGGCCAGCTTTGCGACGACTTCGATCGCCTTGCGTAAACTCATTTGTGAGCCTGGCCCACACGGCCCGCTGACGCGGCGCGCACCGCCGCAACGACCTCATGCGGCGCGATCGGCGTGGCGTTGAACTCGACGTGGAGCGGGCGCAGCGCGTCGGCGATGGCATTGGCGATCGCGGCCGGCGGCGCGATCGGGCCGCCTTCGCCGACGCCCTTGACGCCGAACGGATTGAGCGGTGACGGCGAATGCTGGTGCGCAAGCGCAAAGCGCGGCACGTCGGCCGCGGTTGGCAGCAGATATTCGGCGAGCGTCGTGGTCAGCGGCTGGCCGCCAGCATCGAATGTCATCTTCTCGAACAGCGCGCCGCCGATGCCCTGCACCGTGCCGCCGACGATCTGGCCCTCGACCAGCATGGGATTGACCACCACGCCGCAATCATGCGCGACCGCGTAGCCCTCGACGCTGACAGCGCCGGTCTCGACATCGACCGCCACCACGGCGGCGTGCGCCGCATAGGACCATGTCACAGTCGGCGGCTCGAAATAAAACGTCTCCTCGAGCCCGGCATCGACGCCCGCCGGCCGGCCGTGATCCCAGCCCGGCCGCGCCGCCTGCGCTACCTTGGCGAGCGAGACTTCGGCGCCGGGCACGCCGACAATGCCGACATGGCCATGGCGCAGCTCGAGATCGCCGACGCCGCATTCCAACAAATTGGCGGCAATGGCGAACACCTTGTCGCGCAGCTTGGCGCTGGCGCCGTGGATCGCCGCCGATAAGGTGACGGTGGTGCGGCTCGCCATGGTGCCGAAGCCGATCGCAATGCCGGCGGTGTCGGCGAGGGTGAGCACCACGTCGTCGGGACTGACCTGCCAGGCGTCGGCGACCACCTGGGCGAAGATCGTTTCCATGCCCTGGCCCTGCGGGCAGGCGCCCGACGAGACGAAGATTTTTCCGGACGGCTCGATGCGCACGATCGCGCTCTCGAACGGGCCGACGCCAGTGCCCTCGACGTAGCAGCCGATGCCTAGCCCAAGGTGCCGCCCGCTCTGCCGCGCCGCGCGCTGGCGCTCGCGAAACGCGGAAAGCCCGCCGATCGCGGCGAGCGCCTTGTCGAGCGCCGCCGGATAATCGCCGCCGTCGTACACGATGGGCTGGCCGTCGCGATACGGCATGCCCATGGCGTACGGCATCTCGTCGGCGCGGATCATGTTGCGGCGGCGCACTTCGGCGGGATCGAGGCCCATTTCGCCGGCGACGAGATCGATGGTGCGCTCCATGGCGAAAGCGGCTTCCGGCCGGCCGGCGCCGCGATACGGCGCATTCGGCGTTTTGTTGGTTGCGGCAATGCGGGCGTCGAAGGCGAGCGCGCCGATCTTGTAGGGGCCGGGCACGTGCACCGCGGTGTTGTAGACCACGCCGGCGCCGATCGGATTCCAGGCGCCGGTATCGACCAAATAACTGTCGCGCAGCGCCAAGATGCGGCCGTCGTCGTCGAAGCCGACTTCGAGGTCGTGGATCTGATCGCGCGAATGGCAGGAGCACAGCAGATGCTCGCGGCGGTCCTCGATCCAGCGCACCGGCCGTTCCAGGCGCCGCGCCAGATACGGGATCAGCAAATCCTCCGGATAGACGTGGCCCTTGACGCCAAAGCCGCCGCCGACGTCGAGCGCGACGCAGCGCACGCGCGCTTCGGGCAGCTTCAGCACCGCGGCGGCCTCACGGCGCACCCAATGCACGACCTGGGTCGACGACCAGATCGTCACTGCGTCGGTGCGGGGCTCGTACAGAGCGGCAACGCCGCGGCATTCCATCGGCATCGCCGCGTAGCGATGATGCTGAAAACGGCGCTTGAGCCGGCGCGGCGCGCGAGCAAGCGCGGCCGCGGCATCGCCCTTGCCGATCGTGAAGCCGCCGATCAAATTCGTGCCGAAACGCTCGTGCACGATGGTGGCGCCGGGCGCCAGCGCCGCTTCGGGATCGAGCACCGCGGGTAGCGGATCGAGATCGAGCGCCACCAACTGCGCAGCGTCTTCCGCCGTGGCGCGGTCCCTGGCCACGATCACCGCTACCGCTTCGCCGACATGGCGCACCTTGTCGTGAGCCAACAGCGGCTGCTGCGGATTGATGAATTTGTGCTGCACCAGCGCCGTCCATTTGCTCGGCAGCGCGAGCTGCGTGTCAGGCACCGGCGGCAATTCGCGAAGGAGGTCGGGGCCGGTGAGCGCATAGACCACGCCCGGCGCCGCCAACGCGCGCGATACATCGACCGAGCGAATGTGCGCATGCGCCAGCGGGCTGCGCACCAGCACCGCATGCAGCATATGCGGCAGCTCGAAATCGGCGATGAATTGGCCACGGCCGGTGAGCAGGCGCCTATCCTCGCGGCGCAGCATGGAGCGGCCGATGAAGGGCGGATGCGAAACGTCGTTCATGCGCGCGGCCGGCTTGGTGGGACACGGCGAAGTCTTTACCATAGGCTCATCCGGGCCACGATATGGAGAAAAAACCGTGCGCGGCGTGACGTTTCTGGGCGGCCGCAAATTGCAGCTGATGGAGTTTGCCGATCCGACGCCGGGTCCGACCGACGTCGTGCTCGAGATCAAGGCGTCCGGGATGTGCGGCAGCGATCTGCGCTTCTATCGCGCCAGCGGCGAGACCGGCTCGCTCGGGCTCGGCAAGGTCAGCGGCCCGGTGATCGCCGGGCACGAGCCGTGCGGCGTCATCGCCGCGGTCGGCAGCGCCGTCGATCCGCGCACGGCGCGCCTCGGCGCCCGCGTCATGGTGCATCATTATGCCGGCTGCGGCACGTGTCAGCATTGCCGGACCGGCTGGTCGCAAATGTGCGTCGAAGGCAGCACCGTGTACGGCGTCACCGGCCACGGCGCGCATGCGCCTTACATGAAGGTGCCGGCGTCGACGCTGGTGGCGCTGCCCGACGCGATCGACTTCGCCACCGGCGCGGCGATTTCCTGCGGCACCGGCACCGCCTATCAGGCGTTGCGACGGTTGCGGCTCACCGGCGGCGACACCATCGCCATCGTCGGCCAGGGGCCGGTC
>JASHWN010000490.1 GCA_030044035.1 Xanthobacteraceae bacterium | reverse complement strand
CTCACTGACGATCCGGCGGCGCGGGCGCTCGTCAATTTCGCCGAGCTGCAGTTTTTCATCTCGCTGCCGTTTGCCGCGCCGCCCGGCGTGCCGGGCGACCGCGCCGCAGCGCTGCAAGCGGCGTTCATGCAGATGTGCAAGGATCCGGCGGTGATCGCCGCGGCCGAAAAGCTCGGCATCGACATGAGCCCGATCGACGGCGAAGCGGTCCACACCGCGATCGCCAGCGCCGCAGCCACGCCGCGCGATGTCATCGACCGCTACAACAAGCTCGTCGGGCGGCATTGACGCCCGCGCGCGGCAGCGCAAGATTCGCCGTGACGATTGAACATCGAGCGCGGATGGAGCGCATCATGGCCTACACTCTCGACCAATTCTGCAGCGACCTCTCGGCCACGTTGAAGGCCAAAGGCCAGGCCGGCCTGCCGGACGTTGCCAAAAAACTCTCCGTGCTCCTGAACAATCCGGACTTTGTCGCCGCGACCTTTGCCGAGGAAACGCCGCCCGGCAGGCGCGAGTTGTGGCACGACCCTGACAGCGACGCTTACGTGCTGGCGCATGTGCAGGAAGGCGGCAAAACCGGCAAGCCGCACAGCCACGGCGCCTCCTGGGCGATCTACGGCACCGCGCGCGGGGTGACCGAGATGACGGAGTGGCGAAGGCTCAATTCGCCCGGCGAAGACGGCGCGGTGCTGGAGAAGACCAAGGCGTACGCGCTACGCCCAGGCGACACCCAGGCCTACGGGCCGGGGGTCATCCATTCGACCGCCCACCCGCAAAAGGCCTGGGTCATCCGCATCACTGGAACCGACCTCGACGCCATCCCGCGCTACCATTTCCGCGCCAGGACCGACCGCATCGTGGAGAAGGCCTTCTAAAGGCGCGCACCCCGCCTATACGAGCCGCGACCCTTCGCGCGCGATCCTGCAACCGTTTGTTATATTTGGCGTTTTTCTGGTGGTGGCGGGAGCGACGGGGCTCGAACCCGCGACCTCTAGCGTGACAGGCTAGCGCTCTAACCAACTGAGCTACGCCCCCGCGGGCACGCCCGGCAATTAAGGCCCGGACCCTTCCAAGTCAAGGATTTCAGGGCTCAACTGCGGTTCTACAAACTGCCTTAGAGCCGCCACAACAGGACTCGACATAGCGCAGCAATGCTGAAAACATCGGTGGAATCGGCAAAACGAGCGTGGTCAGGTCAAGCCGAATCGTCTAACTGCAGCATTGGCGAGGGGGCTGTTTCCCCGACACCGCTTCATCGAGGAGGGCCAAATGGCAACCAAACCAGCCACTACCGTGACATTGAAGCACCTTGCGGCAAGCCTTGCCGAAGACAACGAGCTTTCAAAGAAGCAGTCGGAGGCCATTCTCGCCGGACTGGTCGGGCAGATCGTCAAGCATCTGAAAAAGGGCGAGCGCATCCGCATTGGCGGCCTCGGCATTCTGCAGGTGCGCAAGCGCGCCGCCCGCATGGGCCGTAATCCCGCGACCGGCGAGCCGATCCAGATCAAGGCGAGCAAGAAGGTTGCCTTCCGCGCCGCGAAAGAACTCAAAGAAGCGATCTGATTTTCGAACGACGGTGAACGGGGCATATGCGGAAGACGGAAGTCCCGTCTTCCGTACTCTGTTACTTATCCGCGCTCATTCGTGCGATCGGCTCGCCGAGCCGTAGCTCGAAGAGCGAAGGCTGGTGGGCGGTGACGGACTCGAACCGCCGACATTCTGCGTGTAAAGCAGACGCTCTACCAACTGAGCTAACCGCCCTCGAGGCGACATGTATCGCCGCGCCGTGCCGCAGCGCAAGCGCTTTGCGGGCGCGGTGAATCTAATCCGTTCAGCCTCTATCGCTCTTTAACGGGTATGCGTTAAATGCTTGCGTGCCGCCGCGGTCGATCGGCGGGCCAGGGAGGAACGCCGTGATCCGCACCGGATGTCTGACGCTCGCTTGGCTTCTCGGCAGCGCCGTCGTAGCGCTGGCGCAATTTCCGCCGCAGCCCGGTGCACCAAAGTGCGCGTCGCCGTCGCAAGGCACGCCGCAAGAGCGCGCCGCCTGTCAGCCGGACGTGACCAGATTTTGTCAGACCGAGTTGCGGATCAATGAATGCGACGTGTTCGCCATTCTCGGCTGCCTGCAGCGCAATCGCGCCCGTCTCGGCGCGCCATGCCGGCAGGTGCTGACCAGCAACGGTCAGTAAGCGCGCGGCACCGCCGCAGCGCCACAGTCCGATGCTGACCGCGTAATCGCCGACCGTCAGTCGTCGCCGAAGCTGGCATGCGTCGACGCGAGTGCGTCCTCGCCCACCGCGGTCTCCGGCCAGCCGGGCCCGCGCGCAACATGCTCGGCAAGCCGGACCCAGGATTGCGCCAGCGTCAGCCAGAGCGCCTTGTCGCTTTCATGCTCGGAGCGCTGTGCCATGGCAACGCATTCCTCGGCATAGCGGCGGTGGTTGGCGGCAGTCCCCATGACACTCCCCTACGCAACGGCACTGCCGAAGTATCTCCCCCTGAGTTCGGCCTTGGCTGGATCGCTTGATGGCCGAATGCGGGCGAACGACGCAATAATAAGGGCGATGGAACCGGCGGAGGATTGCATCTACCTCATACCCTACCGCCTATGGGAATTGTAGACTGTGCTAAGGCGCCCGAAATTCACCGATTTCACGGCATTCGTGCATTCTTTACATGCATAGCTGCGATGCAGCATATATTGTGCACTGCGGGATAGACGCCTCCTATATCTGGCAAGTGATTCCGGCCGTAAAGCCGGAGAAAGGACGCAAGATGTTCTCCCTGATCCGCTATCTCCAAGCATGGAAGCAGTACGGAGTGGCGGTCCGCGAATTGTCCAATCTCAACGACCGCGAACTGGCCGATATCGGCATTACCCGCTCTGACATTCCTCAAGTCGCCTGGGACCACGCGCGGCGCTAACGAAGAGTCGCCGTCAGAAGCCGAAAGCCAGCGCCCGCCATTGTGCGGGCGCTGGCTTTTTCGGCTGCCGGCGAGCCTTGCCGCGATCAGCGGCCGGCCGGCTCCATGCCTTTGGACTTGATGATCGGCAGCGCGTGCGGGCCGGAGAGGAATTGGACCAAGCCGTGCGCCGCCGCAGCATCCTTGGCCGCCGTCGCTACGCCGGCCGAATAGACCGTGAAATTCTGAATGTCCGCCGGCAACGGACCGACCAAGGTCACGCCCGGCACCGGCAATATCTCGCTGATCTGGTGGATGCCGAGCTCGGCCTCGCCGTCGGCGATGTGGCTTGCGACTTCGCCGCCCTGCACCAAGACCGCCTTGGCGTTGACCTCCTTGGCGATGCCGAGCCGCTGCAGCAGCTTTCCGACATAAATGCCGCTCGAGCCGCCCGCTTTCGGATCGATATAGGCGACCGATTTGGCTGCAAGCAGCGCGCGCTTGAAAGCCTCGACCGTCGAAATGTCGGGCAGCGGCGCGCCGGCCTTGACCACGACGCCGACGCCGGTGCGCGCCAGGTCGGCGCGGCTGCCGGGTACGATCTTGCCGTCCTTGGCGAGGCCGTCGATCGCGTCAGGCGTGAGCACGGCGACGTCGAACGCCTCGCCGCCGTCGTGGATCAGCTTTAAGTGCTGGCCGACCGTGCGGTAGGTGATGTCGAGCTTGTTGCCGCTCTCCTTCTCGTATTGGGCGGCGAGCGGCGTGAGCACTTGTTTAAAGGCGCCGCCGGAGATCACGGTGACATCGGCGGCTTGCGTGGTCTGGGACATGGCGGCCTGTGCGATGGTGACAAGAGCGAAAGCGACGACGGCGGATTTTAATTGCATGGCACCCTGGCTCATCGCTTGTACAGGCCCATGATCGCCGCTTTGGCGAGCGTATTGAAATGCAGATTGAAGCCGACCACCGCGGCGGACGTGTCGGGCTTGACGTCGATTTTTTCCGCTTTCACGGCAAAGACGGTGAACAGATAGCGGTGCGGATGGTCGCCTGGCGGCGGGCACGGACCGCCATAGCCTGGCGCGCCGAAGTCGGTGCGGGTCGCCAGCGCGCCGGCGGGCAATTGGCCGCCGCTCGAGCCGGCGCCCTCGGCAAGCTCAGAAACGTGCGCCGGGATATTCACCACCAGCCAGTGCCAGAACCCGGAACCGGTCGGGGCGTCCGGATCGTAGGCGGTGACAGCGAAGCTTTTGGTGCCATCCGGCGCCCCCGACCATTTCAGATGCGGCGATCTGTTGCCGCCGGCGCAGCCGAAACCGAATGCGGCGGAGAGAATGAAATCGTTCGGCAGATAATCGCCGTCCTTAAAACTGTTGCTGCTGACCGTGAACGCCATGGCGGGTGTTCCTTTGTGCCCTCGCGGCAAAGAATAGTCGGCCCGCCCGCCGGAGAAAAGCAGGCGTGGCGGCAACGTTGGCGGCAGCGCCGCCGCGTGTTAGCGAGCCGCCATGCCGGTCGTTCCGCTCATCGAAATTGCTGCTGTGTTGCCCGCGCGCGGCGCGCTGATCGGCCTTGATCTCGGCACCAAGACCATCGGCGTTGCGGTCAGCGATCCGGACCGCCGCGTCGCGGCGCCGGTCGCAACCATTATGCGCAGACGTTTTACGCTCGATGCACAGCGCATCCTCGCGCTCGCGGCCGAGCGCCGCGCCCTCGCTTACGTGCTCGGGCTACCGGTCAACATGGACGGCAGCGAAGGTCCGCGCGCCCAGGCGACGCGCGCCTTCGCCCGCAATTTCGCTAAGCTCACTGAATTGCCGATCGGGCTGTGGGACGAGCGGCTCTCGACCGCCGCCGTGGAGCGCGCCCTGATCGCCGCCGACTTAAGCCGCGCCAAGCGCAAAGCCGTCATCGACCAGCACGCCGCGACCTACATTTTGCAGGGCGCACTCGATCGGTTGGCGGGACTTGCCGCGCGCTGATTGGCACACTGGACCGCCGCTCAAGCTTCCGGCAGCACGCGCTTTAGAAGGAACTGCATCAACGGCGGGTCGAGCACAGCTGCGCCATACAATGTCGCATGCTGTTGCGTGAGCCGCGTGCGAACGAATGCATGCGCAACGATGGCGGGCGCGCTCGACTTGAGCGCTTGCGCGCTCGCCATCAGCGCCAGCTTACCGACCAGCGCGCGCGCATGCGCTTCATCCAAATCCGCGGCGCCGCTGTCGGCCGGCGCAATCCCGGTGTCGCGTGATAACGCAGCCGCGACCTCAGCTTCCGCCTCGCCCTTGAGCGCGCGCAGGACGTCGAGGCACATGACATTGCCGGAGCCTTCCCAAATGGCATTGACCGGCGCCTCGCGATAGAGCCGCGGCAGCATGCTCTCTTCGACGTAGCCGTTGCCGCCGAGGCACTCCATCGTCTCGTAGATGAAAGCCGGGGCCGTTTTGCAGATCCAATACTTTGCGGCCGGCGTGACGAGGCGCGCATACGCCGCCTCGCCCGCATCGTCGGCGGCGCGGTCGAAGGCGCGGCAGAGTCGCATGACCAGCGCCACGGCGCCTTCGACCTCGAGCGCCAAGTCGGCGAGCACGGCCCGCATCATCGGCTCCTCGATAAGCCGCTTGCCGAACACATTGCGGTGCCGGCAATGGTGCACGGCTTGCGCCAACGCCATGCGCATCAGGCCGGCAGACGCGATCGCGCAGTCGAGCCGCGTCAGCTGCACCATTTGCAAAATGGTGCGCATGCCGGCGCCCTCCGCCCCGATCCGCCAGGCGAAGGCGTCCGTGAACTCGACTTCGCTCGAAGCATTGGAGCGGTTGCCGAGTTTGTCCTTGAGCCGTTGCAGGCGCATCGCATTGACCGAGCCGTCGGGCCGAAATCGCGGCATGACAAAGCAGGTGAGTCCGCCCGGCGCCTGCGCCAGCACCAGAAAGGCGTCGCTCATCGGCGCCGACATGAACCATTTGTGGCCGACGATAGCGTAGCCCCCGCCGTCAGGCACCGCCGTCGTGGTGTTGGCGCGCACATCGGTGCCGCCCTGTTTTTCGGTCATGCCCATGCCGAGCGTCATGCCGGACTTTTGCCACCACGGCCGGAACGTCGGGTCGTAGCTGCGGCTGAGCACCTTTGGCGCGATCTTGCCGAGGAGCGCCGTATCGGCCGCGAGCGCCGCCAGCGCTGCGCGCGTCATGGTGATCGGGCACAAGTGCCCGGTCTCGACCTGGGCGGCCATGTAGAACCTCGCCGCGCGCAAAACTTCGGAAGGTGCCGCCGCGTGCCGGCCGTGCTCGGTCCAGGTCGAGGCGTGCAGGCCGGCGGCGATGCTCTCGCCCATCAGCCGGTGATAGGCCGGATGGAACTCGACCGTGTCGCGGCGAAAACCCTTGGCGTCGAACGCATGCAGACGCGGCGGGCTTTCGTTGGCCGCCCGGCCGAGCGCGATCATCTCGGCGCTGCCCCAATGGCGGCCGAAAGCCGACAGTGCCGCGATGAGGCCGGCGCCGCCACCGCCGTTCGCCTTGACGGCTTCCACCAGCGGACCGTCGCTCGCGAACAGGTCGACGTTCTCGAAAGCGGGCGACTGGTTGACGACCTCGTGGGTATCGAAGCGCGAGCCGGCGGCCATGGCAAAAGACCTCGCGGAGACTCAATCGTAGCACGCCGCCCGGTTGCGCGCTGTCTTTCCCGCTTTTTCGGTGTATCACTGCGCCGCGCCGGCTCAGGCAGACTTGCCGGCACGCTGCCGTTGGGCCTATAGCAGCGCTTTAATGACCAAGGCTCTGCCGCCGACCCGCCACATCATTTCGATCAACGACCTCAGTAACAAGGAGATCGAGACGATCTTCGAGGTCGCCCAGGGGTTTTTGCAGAACCTGGCTGATCCCAACGTTCCCTACCGCATCGGCCGCAGCACCGACCTGGCCGCGAAACACATCCTGGCGAGCCTGTTCTATGAGCCCTCGACGCGCACGCGGCTGTCGTTCGAGAGCGCCATGCTGCGGCTCGGCGGCGCCAACATCACCAGCGCCGATCCGGCGGTGAGTTCCGCCGCCAAGGGCGAAAGCCTCGCCGACACCATCCGCGTGATCTCCAATTACTGCGACATCGTCGTCATCCGCCACCCGCGCGAAGGCGCGGCGCGGCTTGCCGCCGAATATGCGCAAATCCCGGTGATCAACGGCGGCGACGGCAGCCACGAGCATCCGACCCAGACCTTGTGCGATTTGTTCACGCTGCGCTCCAAGAACAAAAGCCTGCGCAACATGAAGGTCGCGATCTCGGGCGACCTGAAAGGCAGCCGCACCATTCACTCGTTCGTCTATGCGCTGGCCCGCTTCGGCGCCACCATCGATCCCTTGCCGGCGCCCGGCATGGAGCTGCCGCCGCATGTCGACCGCCGCCTGCGCGAAGAATTTCACAGCCGTATGGTGGCAAAGGGCTCCGGCGAGGCCGAGAGCGGCGCGATCGACGCGCTCTACGTCACCGCCGACCAGCCGCATCAGCTCGCGCTGATCCCGGAGCCGGAAAAACACGAGGACATCGTCCGCAAAAAGATCGACGCAGTCTATGTCACGCGCTTTCAGAAGGAGCGCTGGACCGAGAAGGAGCGGCCCTATCCGAAGATCGACGCCAAATTCATGGGCGACGAAAAATATTCGGAAGCGAGCGTCATGCATCCGCTGCCGCGGGTCAACGAACTCGACGTGGCGCTCGACAAGGACCGCCGCGCCATCTACTTCCAGCAGGCCGCCTACGGCGTGCCGGTGCGCATGGCGCTGATTTCGCTGCTTCTGCATCTACACAAGAACAAATCGCTGCACCAATTCCCGGGCGGTTTTGCCAAGCCGGAGCATCCGATCTACGCCCAGCCGATCGGCACCGGCGTGCAATGCGGCAATGCCAATTGCATCGTCGCCGATCCGTCGGAGCGGCAATACGCGGCCAACAAGTTTTACGTCATCGACGAGCCGACACAGCACCGCTGCAAGCTGCGCTGCCTCTATTGCGAGACCGATGTCGAGGACGAGGCCGCCAATCGTTTTGCCGTCGGCGACCTGACGCGCCGCACCTATTCGGCCGGAATGCATGCGCTGTGCCGTACGACCAACGACAAGCTCAAGCACGTCGTGATCTATCCGAACGAGGCGGAAGCCGAGCGCGCCGGCTTTGCGCCGCGCGAGCCCGGCAAAAAGGCGCGCGCCGGTTAGACCATGGCCGGCATGCCGCTTTGGGCCGCTTGTCTGGCCGCTTTCGTCTTCGGCTACCTGTGCGGCTCGATTCCGTTTGGCGTTCTGCTGACGCGTTTGTTTGGCGCGCCTGACGTGCGCAGCATCGGCTCCGGCAATATCGGCGCCACCAACGTGCTGCGCACCGGCAGGAAAGCGCTCGCCGCCGCAACATTGCTCGGCGATATGCTCAAAGGCACGGTCGCGGTATTGATCGTAGGCCATTTCTTAGGCCGCGACGCCGCACTCACCGCCGTGCTCGGCGCCTTTCTCGGCCATTTGTTTCCGGTATGGCTCGGCTTCAAAGGCGGCAAGGGCGTCGCCATCTATATCGGCCTGTTGCTCGGCCTCGCCTGGCCGGCAGCCTTATTCTTCTGCGCCATTTGGCTCGCGGTTGCCGCGCTGAGCCGCTACTCCTCGCTCGCCGCGCTGATCGCCAGCGTGCTGACGCCGTTTTTTCTCTGGTGGTGGGGCGCGCCTTTGGAAGCCGAGCTGTTCGCGCTGCTAACGATCCTGCTCTGGATCATGCACCGCGCCAACATCGGCCGCCTTATGAGCGGTAGCGAGAGCAAAATCGGGCGGGCCGCGTAATTCCTTCCCCTTCTCGGCTTTTCCTGTAGGCTCCGACTGCGGCAAGCGACCGATAATCGCGGGGGCAGAGTGAACGAGAGCCGAGGCAGCGTTCAGCTTAGCGACGAGCAACGGACCGACTGGCTGCGGCTTATCCGCAGCCAGAACATCGGGCCGCGCACATTTCGCGCTCTCCTCAATCATTGCGGCGGCGCGCGGGCGGCGATCGAGGCGTTGCCGGCGCTGGCCCGGCGCGGCGGCGGGACCGTGACGCCGAAGATTTGTTCGCGCGCGGAGGCTGAGCGTGAGATCGAAGCGGCGGAGCAATGCGGCGCGGAGTTCATCGCGCTCGGCGAAGCCGATTATCCGCGCCGGCTGCAGGCGATCGACGATGCGCCGCCGCTGATCGCGGTGCGCGGCAACCGCGCGGCGCTGGCGCTGCCCGCCGTCGCGGTGGTCGGTTCGCGCAATGCTTCGGCGGCGGGCCTAAAACTCACCGAGCGCATCGCGCGCGGGCTCGGCGAAGCCGGCTTTGCGACCGTGTCCGGCCTCGCCCGCGGCATCGATGCGGCCGCGCATCGCGCCAGCCTCGAAAAAAGCGGCACCATCGCGGTACTCGCCGGCGGGCTCGATCGGCTTTATCCGCCCGAGCATGGCGAACTGGCCGAGGACATTTTGGCCGCGGGCGTGCTGCTCACCGAGATGCCGTTCGGCTGGGAGCCGCGAGCGCGCGATTTTCCGCGGCGCAATCGCCTGATCTCCGGGCTCGCGCTCGGCGTCGTCATCGTCGAGGCGGCAAAGCGATCGGGCTCACTGATCACGGCGCGGCTTGCACTCGAACAGGGCCGCGAGGTCTTTGCCGTGCCCGGCTCGCCGCTCGATCCGCGTGCCGAGGGCACCAATGGGCTGCTCAAGCAAGGCGCGACGCCGGTGACCGAAGCCGCCGACATTATATCCGTGCTGCAGCCGATCATCGGCGCGAGCCTGCCGGTGCGCGAGCCGGATAGTGCCGACGAAGCGCGGGCGGAGGACGGCGAGCCGGCAGCCGACGAGCGCGCGCGCCTTCTCAGCCTGCTCTCCCCCGCGCCGGTATCGGTCGACGATCTCATCCGGCTCTCCAAAACTTCGCCACGGGTCGTGCGCATCGTGCTCCTCGAACTGGAAATCGCCGGCCGCCTGGAACGCCACGGCGGCGGTTTGGTCTCGCTGATTTGAGCGGCGGCGACGTGAAGCAGCAGTTTTATCCACATGCGATGACGCGCCGGACCGCGTTGCGCGCGGCCTCGATGCTGGCGCTCGCAACGAGCGTCGCAGCGGCCGAGCCCGCGGAGTCGTTCGACCACTTCCTCGCTCAGCTCCGAGCCGACGCGGCGGCGCGCGGCGTAACGGCCGCGACCTTCAACGCCGCACTCGGCGGCGTCACGCCGGATCCGGCGGTCATGGCGGCGATGCGGCGCGAGCCGGAATACGGCAAGCCGATGCCCGCCTATCTGGCGAGCCTGGTGTCACCGACGCGGATCGCGGCCGGCCAGCGCAAGCTCGCGCAATGGGCCGACACGTTGCGCGCGGTGCAGCACCGCTTTGGCGTCGAGCCGGCGATCCTGGTCAGCATCTGGGGCGTCGAGTCCGGATTCGGCGAGGCGCCCGGCGGCTGGGACGTGTTCCGATCGCTCGCCACGCTGGCGGCCGCGCGCTTTCAGCATCCGCTGTTCCGCAATGAACTCATCAGCGCGCTTGTCATCCTGCAGCAAGGAAAAATTCCGCGCGGCCAATTTGTCGGCTCGTGGGCCGGCGCCATGGGCCAGCCGCAGTTCCTGCCGTCGAGCTATCTGCGCTACGCGGTCGATTTCGACGGCGACGGCCGCGCCGACATTTGGTCGAGCGTGCCCGACGTGCTCGCCTCGATCGCCAATTATCTGCAAAAGTTCGGCTGGCGCGCCAGCTTGCCGTGGGGATTTGAAGTCGTCGTGCCGCAGAAATTCGATTTTCGAGAAAGCCGCGGCGCATTCCGGCAATGGGCTGCGCGCGGTTTTCGCCGCGCCGATGGCGACGCGCTGCCGAACGAGGGCGCCGCGATCCTGTTCTTTCCGAGCGGCGCGTCGGGGCCCGCGTTTCTGGTCACCGACAATTTTGTCGTCATCAAAACGTTCAACAACTCGGACGCCTACGCGCTCGCGGTCGGCACCTTGTCCGACCGGCTGCGCGGCTCCGGCCCGATCCGCGCCGCCTGGCCGGCCGACGATTATCAGCCGTCGCGCGACACGCGCATTGCGCTCCAGCGCCGGCTCGCCGCGCTTGGCTTCAAGGTCGCCGATTTCGAGGGCCATCTCGATTTCGACCTGCGCGACGCGGTGCGCGAAGAGCAGCGCCGCTTCGGCATGACCGCCGACGGCTATCCAAGCCGCTCCTTTCTGCAGCGGCTCGGCGTGCCCGCCCGGTGATTGATTTCGTTCCGTCATCCTGAGGTGGCCGCCAACGGGTCCGGCCCGAAGTGGCCGGCCCGATGACAAGCTCCGCGGCCCTCGAAGGA
>JASHWN010000489.1 GCA_030044035.1 Xanthobacteraceae bacterium | reverse complement strand
CCGCCGCGCTCGCCGACCACGACTATGCCTCGGCGGCCACATCGGTGCGGCGGCCGGTGCTGTTCATAGTCGGCGAAAAGGACGGCGCCACGCCCGCGGCCATGCGCAAGCTGCACGAAAAGGTGGCCGGCTCGCGCTTCGCCGAGCTGCCCGGCGCCGGCCACATCTCCAACATGGACCGCCCAGCCGAATTCAATCGGGCGCTACGGGATTTCTTGGCCGCCTGATCGGACAACAGCCGTCCGCATTGATCCGGATCAAAGGGCCGCCGCCGCTATGATTTTTCAGCGGGGCACGCATCGCGGCGTGGCGAACCGAAGGCTTTGCAAACCCAAGTTCCAATCACTATACGTCAACTCAACAGCCAGATGAGGGGCCGCCCGCAAGGCCCAGGACCGCTTATAAGGCCGCTCATCGCAAGGAACGCCACTCTTTTACAGGAGAATTCTCATGGCCACGGTGACAATGAAGGCCCCCGCGGCGGGCGGACTGTCCAACAAGGCGCGCGAATTGATGGAGGCCATCAACACCGAGGCCGGTAAGCACAACATCTGGGTCCGCACCCAGGCCAACGCGCCGGCGCAACGGCCGTGGTTCAGCGAGACGAGCGGTGAAGGCTCCGGCCAGCTCGGCACCGGCCGGGTCGCCGTCAACCAGATGAAGACGCTGCCGTACATGTGGAAGTGGAACGAGTACGGCGGCTACCTCAAGCAGATTTCGCAGATCGCGCAGAAGGCCGATGTGTCGCCGATCGAATTTGCCGACCGGCAGAGCATCCTGTTGCTCAATCCCGGGCTGAACGGGCGGCTCCAGGTCACCAACACCATCCGCTGCGCCATCTCGATCTACAATCCGGGCGACGTGGCGCCGGTGCACCTGCATTCGCCGAACGCGAGCCGCACCATTCTGTCCAACAAGGGCGGCTATACCGTCATCGAGGGCGAGCGCGTCACCGCCAACCGCGGCGACCTCATCCTCACCCCGAACGGCACCTGGCACGACCACGGCAACGACGCGGAAGAGCCGGTGATCTGGATCGACACGCTGGACTGGCCGCTCATGGAATTCCTGGACGCCGCCTGGGTCGACCACAACATGCCGGGCGCACAGCGCAACACCAACGTCCAAGCGGTCACCGTTCCCGAAGGCTATTCGCGGCATCTCTACAGCCACGGCGGGCTCAAGCCGACCTTCGTCAACCACCAGCGCGGCGTCGGCCGCGATCCGTCGCCGCTATTCCACTTCCGCGGCGAGGACGTCAAAGAGATGCTGCATAGCCTGCGCAAGGAAAAGGGCGACCCGCACGAGGGCATCAAGCTCGACTTCGTCAATCCGATAACCGGCGCGCCGGTCTTCAAGACGCTGAACTACTCGGCGCAATTGCTCCGCCCCGGCGAAGAGACCGAATGGAAGCGCGAGACCGCGGGCACCTATTACGTCTGCATCGAGGGCTCAGGGGCGACCGAAGTCGGCGGCAAGCGCTTCGAGTGGAGCCACAACGACCTGTTCGTGGTGCCAAACTTCCTGTGGCGCCGCCACATCAACACCGGCAAACATGACGCGATCATCTACTCGGTCTCCGATTCTGCGCTGATGCGCGCCATCGGCCAGTACTACGCTCAAGGCCGTGACAGCAAAGGCAAGGTGACGGAGCTGCCGCTGCAATAACGCGTCACAGACCGATTTTTCGCAATTTGAAATCGGAGCACGGTTCGCCGCGCTCCGATTTTTTACGTCGAGACCACGGATTGGCCTCGGCAAGCGGAAATGCTATCTTTGAGCAATGACGATTGCTCTTCGTCGCCCGCTCACCGTGGAAGACTTTGTTGTCTGGGCTAGCGCCCAGCCGGAGCGGCAGCGGGCCGAGCTGATCAACGGACAGATTTTGGCCATGGTGCCGGAGCGCGTCGAGCATGGCGAGGTAAAGCTTGCCGCCGCGATTGCGCTGCGCGCTGCCGTCGCCTACGCCGGACTCGATTGCCACACGCTGGGGGACGGCATAACGGTCCGGATCGACGATCACACCGCATATGAGCCGGATGCGCTGGTTTATTGCGGCGCACGGCTGCCGCGCGGTTCGATGATCGTGTTGGCTCCGGTCATCATCGTCGAGGTGCTGTCACCCGCAACCGCGCACACCGACACCAGCGCCAAACTCATCGGCTATTTCAAGCTGCCAAGCGTCATGCACTATCTCGTGCTCGATCCGGAAGCGCGCAGCGTCACGCATCACGCGCGTGATCGCGTGCCGGATATCCTGACCACGGGATCGTTGCGGCTCGATCCGCCGGGCCTCGATCTGACGGTCGAGGATTTGCTCGGGCCGCCCTGACGGGCTGCCCGCCGCGGTTCGCAAAACCTCAGTGCGAATGGTCCGACGGCTTGCCGATCATGTCGGCGCAGCCGGCGCGGGTTGCCCAATATTCCCAAGCCCGCCAAGTTGTCGGCGAGGTCGGCATGTAGCTCTCACCCTTGCCGCGCGAGGCAATCTCGCCTTTGGACAACGGCTTCGGTTTGCCCCCCATGCGCAGCGCATTCATCTGCACCCGCGCATTGCGCGGCAGATAGACCGACAGCCGCACCACGTCGACGATCGAGCGCCCCGCCGAGGCGAAACCGTGGCCGCGCATCAGCGCGACATTGCCTTTGCCCAGGCTTTTCGCCAGGTCACGGCCCTGCGCCATGTTGCGCACCAACAGATCGGTGTCGCCGAATTTTTTGCGGATGTCCCAGACCGGCACCTTGCCGCCGATGAAGCTGCCGGAATGGATCACCGGCTCGAGCGGCTTGTTGATCAAGCCGAACGGCAGCGTGTCCTCGGCGTGGGCGTGCACCACCGCCACGACGTCGGGCCGCGCCTCGAAAATCGCCGCATGAATGAAACGCTCGAGATAGGGCGGACGCTTGTCGTTGATCGGCTCGCCCTCGGCATCGAACTCGATCAGATCGTGGCGCTCGACCAGCTCAGGCGCGCGCGATCGCGACATGAAGAAGCGCTTGGGATTGTCGGGATGGCGTACGCTGATATGGCCGTAGGCGTCGACCACATCTTCGTTGGAGAGGATGCGGTTGGCGACCACGAGGTCGCGCAGCAGGTCTTCGAGTTGGCTCATGGTGGTTCCATGTGTTTGGAGAGAAGTAATTGGCGCGCGTTTCCCGGATGCGGTGCAGCGCGGAGCGGTGCACCGCTGATCCGGGACCTTAACATACTCGGAGTTTGTCACGATCCCGGGTCTGCGGCGCACCACTTCGTGCTGCGCCGCGCCCGGGAGAAGGGTTTTGTGGGAACAAGATCACTTGTCAGCCGTAGGTCGGCACGAACAGATCGTCGACCTTGACGCCCCGCTCGGTCAAGCCGAGCGTTTGCTGATACAGTATGAGCGCCTCGATGGTGCGGCGGTTCGGCTCGACGCCGTAGGGCCAGGGATCGCCGTTGAAGACGGCCCAGATGTCGTCGATTTCGCGCATCAAATACGGCGTCATGTAGCGCACCGCGCGCAGATTGAACATTTTTTGCAGCGCGATCTTCTTCGATCTGACGAAGGCGTCATAAAGGCTCGTCGCCACGAACGGATAGCGCTCGTAGACGCTCTTCTTGATGGCGACGGTGTGCATGATCGGGTAGATGCCCTTGCGTTTGTAGAGATCGGTGTCGACCTCCACGTAGTTCGGAAACAGCCGCACGATGTCGGGGTTGGTGCGGATTTCCTCGGGCAGGCTGGTGCCGAGCGTGGCGTCGATCTCGCCGGCGGCCAGGAGCTGCCCCAGCGTCTTGTTCGACTGGTTGTTCTCAATCGTCATTTTCTTCAACAACGGCAGCACCGTCGGATGGCCGTGCGATCCCGCCTCGTTCATGGCGCTTTGCAGCCAGCGCACCTTGGTAAGGTCGACTCCGAACTCGTGCTGCAGGATGCCGTTGATGAAGATCGCCGCGGTCATGGTGTAGAGCGGCACGCCGATGCGCTTGCCCTCGAGGTCCCTGGGCGTCTTGACGCCGGATTTCTTGTTGATGGCGATGAAGCCCATGCGGAAAGCGATCGACGGAAACACCGGGATGGCGACGAACGGACATTTGTTGCGGGTGAAGCGCTGGGTAAATTCGGACAGCGAATATTCGGCGACATCGAACTCCTGGCCGCCGGACATGCGGTCGAATATCGGCCGCGGCTGGTCGATGGCGATGAAATTCAGATCGATGCCGTCCGGCTTCACCTCGCCGGTATAAAGCGGCTGCATCCGGTCGTAGAGGCCGCACGCAAACGACAACTGCAACTTGGCCATGGGCCCGCAATCCTCCCTGATCGTATGAGCGATGTAGCGTTAGCACGGCGGTCGGAGGACAGGAAGACCACCGGTTGCGATCACAAGTTAGTGGCGACCGTCATGCAAGGTTGCAGCGGTCTCGAATCAAAGAGAACACTGAAGCCAGCATGAACACGCCATTGGAGAACGAGGGGCAAGCTACTTCGTTTTTTGGCTTGAATTTGCCCGCGTCGGCATATTCTTTGCCGACAGCATCGTTTGCTACGACCTGACAACGTCCAGCTTTGCGTCACATTATCGACCAAACTCGGGCATCTCGCCGATTATGAGAGCGCC
>JASHWN010000488.1 GCA_030044035.1 Xanthobacteraceae bacterium | reverse complement strand
TGGTGAGCGTGGTGAGCGCGGCGATCGTCCGCGCGACCGCGAACGCCGGCCGCGTGATGAAGAAGCTGAAGTTGCAACGGAGGAATAGCCATGGCCATGTCCCCTCAGATGGGCGGCGGACGCCGGCCGTTCTTCCGGCGCCGTAAGAGCTGCCCGTTCTCCGGCGCCAACGCGCCGAAGATCGATTACAAGGACGTCAAGCTCTTACAGCGCTTCGTTTCGGAGCGCGGCAAGATCGTGCCAAGCCGCATCACCGCCGTTTCGGCGAAGCGGCAGCGCGAGCTCGCCCAAGCGATCAAGCGCGCGCGCTTTCTCGGGCTGTTGCCCTACGTCATCCGCTGATCGGCAAGGAGAAGCCGACATGGAAGTGATCCTGCTCGAACGCATCGCCAGGCTCGGCCAAATGGGCGATGTGGTGCGCGTCAAGGACGGCTTTGCCCGCAATTTCCTGTTGCCGCGCGGCAAAGCATTGCGCGCCACCGACGAGAACCGGACCCGGTTCGAAACCATGAAGGCCGATCTTCAGGCGCGTTCGCTCGCCATGAAGAACGACGCCGCCGGCGTCGCCGAGAAACTCAACGGCAAGAGCTTTACGGTGCTGCGCCAGGCATCCGAAGCCGGCCAGCTGTTCGGCTCGGTGTCGCCGCGCGATCTCGTGCGCCTGATCAGCGAGGCCGGTTTTCCGATCAACCGCAATCAAATCGCGCTCAACACGCCGATCAAGACGATCGGTCAGCACACCGTGCCGCTGGCGCTGCACCCGGAGATCGAAAGCTCGATCACGATCATTGTCGCGCGCAACAACGACGAGGCGGAGCGGATCGCGCGCGGCGAGGACGTGACGCAGCGGCGCGAGGAGCCGACCGAGGCCGAAGCTGCCGCTGCTGGCGCCGAGGCCTTCTTCGAGCCCGAGGCTGCCGAATCGCGGCGCGCGCGCGAAGGCGAAGAGCAGCCGGCGGAAAATGCGGCGGAAGCCGGCCAAACCTGACCCGTTTGAATTCAGTCCGGACTTCAGTCCGGGATATTATCCCGCGGGACCGGCGCGGTGTCGGCTGGCTGCGGCGCTCCTGCCGGAGCCGGCTGCGCGGGCGGCACGGCTGCCGTGGGCTCTGAGTTCTCTGCCGGATTGGCTTCCGGTTTGGGCGTCTCGGCCGCAGGCGGGGCGGCGACGACCGCGGTGTTGCCCTCAGGTGCCGGAGAAGCCGGAACTGGCGCGGCGGGTTCGACCGGCTTGGCCTCCTCGACTGGGTTGGTCCGGCCTCGCGTTCTGGTCGCTGCAGGCCCACGGCGTTCAGGCAACAGTCCGCGGGCCGACCCGGGCCGGCCAGGCTCCACAGCGGCGCGCCGCTCTGGTTCCGGCTTGCGGCCGGCGCCCGCAACGTCCGGCTTGGCATTTGCAGGGGGTTTTTCTTCCGGCCGTTCCGAGCGACGCGCCTCGTGGCTTCTCGGCTGCTCGGCCGTAGCGCGCGAGCCCGCACCGTCGGGCTGGCCTCGCACCGGCGCGGCGCTGCCGGCCGCGCCCCCGCTGGCAAGCACATAGGCCGCCACGGCCGCCGCCTCTCTGGCGCTCGCCGTGTAGTGCTCGCTCAAGAATCCGGCGAGCACACCGGCGCTGCGGCCATTCGCCAAGCCGCGGATGGACTTGTGGCAAGCCGCGCAATCGCCAGCGTAAATTTGCGCCGGCGACTTGTCCTGATCGATGTTGACTTGTGCGCACGCCATCGCCGGCGCCAATACGATGGCCAATCCCAGCGTCGCCGCGAGACCTCGAATCACCGCGATTCCCTCAACCCTCGATGAGCCGCCCATCTTGACCGGAAAACCGGCCAAATGCGAGCGGCGCATAGCGAGCCCCGCCAGGCAGCATTGCTGCATTGCTGGTCAAGGACGATTTTGTTTTAATGACGGCAACGAGAAGACCCCACCCGGCGCGGCACCGGATTTGAGTGCTCGGGAGCGGCTGGTTTCGCGAAATCGCGAATGCGGAACCCGCGCAAGCAGAAGGGGCAGCGTAGGCGTGGAGGCGACTGTGGAACGGTTGCTGGTATTATTTTTGCGGCGATTTATCCGCTACGGCTCATTGCGGCTGACGACGGCGGCGGGCAACGTTCACGTTTTCGGCGACGGCTGCGGGCCGCCGGTAGCGGCGCGGTTCACCAGCGCCGGCGCGCAACGCGCGGTGCTGTTCGATCCCGAACTCAAGCTCGGCGAAGCCTATATGGACGGCGGCTTCGTCGTCGAGCGCGGCTCGATCGCCGACGTGCTCGCTATTCTGTTCCGTCAACCCGGCCTCGATCTGCCGCGCTGGGCCTCGCCCCCTCGCCTTCTGCGTTATCTGTTACGGCGGCTGCACCAGTTCAATTCGCGGTTTCGCGCCCGGCGCAACGTCGCGCATCATTATGATCTCGATGGCCGGCTCTACTCGCTGTTCCTTGATGCCGACCAGCAATATAGCTGCGCCTATTTCGAATCGCCCGACGTATCGCTCGACGACGCGCAGCTTGCCAAAAAGCGCCACTTGGCGGCCAAGCTGTTGATTAAGCCCGGCGCCAGCGTCCTCGATATCGGCTGCGGCTGGGGCGGGCTTGCGCTCTACCTCGCCGAAATGTGCGGCGCCCGCGTCACCGGCATCACGCTGTCGGAGGAACAACACCGGCGCGCTGCCGAACGGGCACGGGAACGCGCTCGCGAGCAGGATGCGGTGTTTCGCCTGCTCGATTACCGCGATGTCGATGGCCGCTTCGACCGCATCGTTTCGGTCGGCATGTTCGAGCATGTCGGGGTGGGTTTTTACGACGCCTATTTCGGCAAATGCGCGCAGCTCCTCAACGACGACGGCGTCATGCTGCTGCACTCGATCGGCCGCAAAAGCCCGCCGGGCGTCACCAATCCGTGGCTCGCCAAATACATCTTTCCGGGCGGCTATATCCCGGCGCTGTCCGAAGTGGTGCCGAAGATCGAGCGCGCCGGCCTGATCATCAGCGACATCGAGGTCCTGCAGCTGCATTATGCGGAAACGCTGAAAGCCTGGCGCGAGCGCTTTCTCGCCCACCGCGATGAAGTCGTGCGCCTCTACGACCAGCGCTTCGTGCGGATGTGGGAGTTTTATCTGGCGTCCTCGGAGATGGCGTTCCGCGAGGGCGACATGGTCGTGTTCCAGATCCAATTGATCAAGCGCAAAGGCGTCACGCCCGCCGCGCGCGACTACATCGTCCGCGAAGAGGCGCGGTTGCGCGCGCTCGAAGCCGAGCTTGCGCCGCCGCTGCGGCTCGCCGGCGAGTGACCGGCAGCGCCGCGTTGCGTAAAAGGCATTCGTCAAGCGTCTTTGACGCCCGTTCGCGCTGGCACGGTGGGTAACGGGGAAAGCCGCAAATCAGGATTTCCCTCCCGCGCCCGCTGGATTATCGACGGCTTAGCGAGACGTTCTGCATCGTTGAGTAATGCGGATGTTGAGTAATCGCAGCCAAGCCGCCCTGAACTCGGCCGACCGCAAATCGGCCACACGCTACTCTCTTGAATTGAACTATGGCACCAATCGATTCGCTCGCCCGCAAGCCGCAAGCCTCCGAGCCCCCCGCCCGGACCCTGCCGCACAATATTGAGGCGGAGCAGGCCTTACTCGGCGCGATTCTCATTAACAATGAGGCCTTTTACAGGGTTTCTGACTTCCTCGAATCGAAACACTTTTTTGAACCAATTCACGCCGAAATTTTCGATCTGGCCGGACGTCTTATTCACCTGAGCAAGCGTGCTGATCCCATTTCGCTGAAAGGTCATCTCGCCGAGCGAGACATCGAGGGGCTTTCCGCTAGCCAATATCTTGCCAGGCTGGTGGCTGAAGCGACAACGATTATTAATGCTCAGGACTATGGACGCATTGTCTATTTTCTGGCGGTGCGACGCGCCATGATCGAGATCGGCGAGGATATCGTCAACCTCGCCTACGACGCGCCGGTCGAGGCAACGCCCACGAGCCATATCGAGGAGGCCGAGCGCAAACTTTACGAAGTTGCCGAGACGGGCCGATACGACAGCGGCTTCCATAATTTCGCCAGCGCGCTGACCAAGGCCGTGGACATGACCGCGGCTGCGTACCAGCGCGACGGGAAGCTGTCCGGCCTGGCAACTGGATTGAAGGACCTAGATGCCAAGATGGGCGGGCTACAGGCCTCCGATCTCATCGTCCTCGCCGGACGGCCTGGCATGGGTAAGACCGCGCTCGCGACGAACATTGCATACAACATCGCCAAGGCATGGCAGGGCGA
>JASHWN010000487.1 GCA_030044035.1 Xanthobacteraceae bacterium | reverse complement strand
GAACTTGCCGGCGTTCCGCCAATCAAAGGCGGCCTTTGATGCCTTCGGCGGGCAGCACTCACAATTAAGCATCGTTGGTCGACGGCTGATGAGGCCGCGGCGCAGGCGCGCATCGACCCCATGCCACGGCCGCCGACCGGACGTCGGATCGACGACACCGGAGCCGTGTGATGCTGACCAATATCGCACTCTGGATCGTTCTCTTCGCTCTGTTCGCGTTGGTGCCGATAGGCTGCATCATGACGCGGCCGCCGAAGCGAACGGATTCGGCTTAGCGCCTGTCGCAGCAATCAATCCAAGGCTAAGAGCTCGGGTCCGCTTCCGCGAGGACGAGCGCAATCGTATGACGCGCACTGTGCGCTTGCGAGCCGCACCGCAGAGGACGAGTCATGACCGAGACGCGGTCGGCGCGATAGCCTACGCGACCGTCGGAATTGTCGGCGTGTGGCTCGCCGCCGTCATTCTGACCGCGCTGGCTTGGGTCAACCGAGAGGGTAATAATCCACGGCAATGATCACACCGCAGGAGCAGCACGGCATCATCCCGGTTCTCATCGTCGGCGGTGGGCCGGTCGGACTGGCCTTGGCCGGCGATCTCGGCTGGCGCGGCGTCGGCTGCATGCTGGTCGAGCAGAGCGACGGCTCGATCTACCAGCCGCGCATGGATCTGGTCGGCATCCGCACCATGGAATTTTGCCGGCGCTGGGGTCTGGTCGGTGCGGTCGAGGGGTCGCCCTATCCGCGCGATTATGCGCAGGACAACGTCTATCTGACGAGCCTGACCGGCTACGAGCTCGGCCGCGAGCGCTTTCCCGGCATCGGCCAGGCGGCGCCGCCGCCCGAAAGCCCGCAGCGCCGCGAGCGCTGTCCGCAAAACATGTTCGATCCGATCCTGCGCGCCTTTGCGGCTGCGCAAAAAACCGTGCAGCTGCGCTATCGCACGCGGCTCGTCGCGTTCACGCAAAGTGCCGACCGGGTGATCGCCACGGTGGAGAACGCCGATACCGGCGCGCGCGAAACCATTGCCGCGCGTTACATCGTCGGCTGCGACGGCGCGCGCAGCCTCGTGCGCGAGACGCTCGGCATCGCCATGCTGGGCAATCCGGTGCTCACCTACACGACCAACGTCATCTTCCGCTGCCCGCACCTGTTGTCGCTGCACGACAAGGGCAAGGCCTATCGGCACATCTTCATCGGGCCCGAAGGCACCTGGGCCACTATCGTGGCGATCAACGGCCGCGATCAGTGGCGCTTTTCGCTGATCGGCTCCCCGCAGCAGCGCGACTACACGACCGAGGACATCAAGGCCGCGATCCGCCGCGCCGTCGGCCGCGATTTCGAGTTCGAGATTTTGAGCGTGCTGCCGTGGGTGCGCCGCGAGCTGGTTGCCGAAACCTTTCGCGGCGGCCGCGGCTTCATCGCCGGCGACGCCGCGCACATGATGTCGCCGACCGGCGGCTTCGGCATGAACACCGGCATCGGCGACGCTGTCGATCTCACCTGGAAGCTCGCCGCGACGCTCGAAGGCTGGGGCGGCGAACACCTGCTCGATTCCTATACCCGCGAGCGCCAGCCGGTCGGCGCCCGCAACGTCGCTGAGGCGAGCGGCAATTTGCGCCGCATGCTCTCGGTCGGCGCCCATCCGGACATCGCGGACGATACGGCAGCGGGCGCGGCAACGCGGGCCAAGGTCGGCGGCGAATTCACCGCCATGATGCGCCGCGAATGGTTCACGCTCGGCATTCACCTCGGCTATCGCTACGAAGCCTCGCCGATCTGCTGGCCGGACGGAACCGCGCCGCCGCCCGATGACGCGCGCACCTACGTGGCGGTGGCGCGGCCCGGCCACCGCGCGCCGCACGCCTGGCTCGCTGACGGCCGTTCGACCCTCGATCTGTTCGGCCGCGGATTTGTGCTGCTCGGCTTCGACGCCGCAGCGGGCGAGGCGGAGCCGCTCCTCGAAGCGGCGCAGGCGCGCGGCGTGCCACTTGATTTCGTCACGCTGCGCGAGCCGAAGGTGGCGGCGCTTTACGGGCGCAAATTCGTGCTGGTGCGCCCCGACGGCCACGTCGCCTGGCGCGACGACCGCATGCCGGACAACCCCCTCATGCTGATCGATGTGGTCCGCGGCGCCGCCGAGGCTCCCGTTGCAAACGCCGCTGGTGTAGGGTGGGTTAGCGCCGCAGGCGCGTAACCCACCAAGCAGCATGGTGGGTTACGCCGCTTCGCGGCTAACCCACCCTACGCATCCGAGGCGCCGTCATGACAAAAATTCCGTCCCGCGAAGAACTCGCCCAATCCGGCTCGCTCGAGGAGCTATACGGCAAACTGGACCTGATCGGCATCGCGCCCGGCTGGGCCAAGAAGACACCCTCGCTGTGGTCGGAGCCGAAGAAAAATTTTCAGCCGGCGCATTGGAAATACGAACAAGCGCGCGGCGCGCTCGATGCCGCCGGCCGGCTCATCAACACCGAGCTCGCCGAGCGGCGCAATCTCATCCTGTTCAATCCGGCATCCGAAGCGGGCTATGGCACGGTGCGCACGCTCGTTTCCGCCTATCAGATGATCATGCCGGGCGAATGGGCGCGCTCGCACCGCCACACGCCGAACGCGCTCCGCCTCATTCTCGATTCCGAGCCCGGCACCTACACCGAGGTCGACGGCGTCAAGATCGCCATGGAGCCGGGCGACGTGCTGTTGACGCCGAACTGGTCGAGTCACGGCCACGGCAACGACAGCCGCGCCTGCGCCTATTGGCTCGACTTTTTGGACGTGCCGCTGGTGCAGCTGCTCGAGCCGATGTTTTTCGAGCCGGCCGAAGAGGAGGGCGACGGCGGCACGGATGCGTCCGCCGCCGCGCCGCCGACCAAAGATTCGCCGTTCGTGTTCCCGCTGAGCGAAACGCTCAAGCACCTCGATGCCACGACGCCCGACCCGTCCGGACCGTTCGGCACCAGCGTGCAGCTCGGCAATCCGGCCATGGACACGATCGGCCTGCACATGATGCGGCTTGGGCCGCGCACCAAGACCGCCACCTTGCAGACCACGGCGAACAACATCTACGCCGTCGTGCATGGCAGCGGCGCCACGACGGTCGATGGCGAGAGCTTCGTCTGGCGCCGCGGCGACGTCATTGCCGCGCCGGCGTGGCGGCCGCACTCGCATGAAGCGGCCGGCGACGCGCTGCTCTTGCGCGTCACCGACGAGCCGGTGATGCAGCGGCTCGGCTTTCTGCGCGTTGAGGAGCCGAGGAAAGCGGCGCATTAGCACGGCGACACAGCCGCCGCCGATCGGATGGCAAAGACAATGCGGATCGCCGTCGTCGGCGCCGGGCTCGGCGGCTTGACGGCGGCCGGCTTTTTGCAGCGCGCCGGCTTCACGGTGAAAGTGTACGAGCAGGCGCCGGCATTCTCGCGCATCGGCGCCGGCATCATTCTCTCCGCCAATGTCAGCAAGGTGCTGCGCCGGCTCGGGCTCGAAGATGGACTGGTTGCCGCCGGTATCAAATCCGAGCGCTACGTCAGCCGCGCCTGGGACACCGGCGAGACGATGTACGAGATCGTGTTCGATGCCGACAGCGAGCGGCGCTATGGCGGCCCGTACGTGCACATCCATCGCGGCGATCTGCATACGGTGCTGGCGCACGGTGTCGCGCCCGGCACCATCGCATTCGACCACCAGCTGGTGAACCTGAGAGAGGCGCATGACGCGGTGCGGCTCATCTTTGCCAACGGCGCCGAGGCGGACGCCGATCTCGTCATCGGCGCCGACGGCATCCGCTCCAAGGTCCGTGAGTTTCTGCTCGGGCCGGAGCCGCCGCGCTTCGTCGGCGCCGCGGCGTTCCGCGCGATTTTTCCTGCGGCGCGGCTTGACGGCTTTTGCATTCCGGATTGCACCAAGTGGTGGGGCACCGACCGGCATTGCCTGCCGTATTATCTGACCGGCCGGCGCGACGAGGTCTATGCGATCGGCGTGGTGCCGGCGGCAAGCTGGGACAGCGACGAGCAAGCGCGGCCGGCGACGCGCGCGCAATATCTCGACGCCTTCGCCGGCTTTCATGCCGACCTGCAGCGCGTGCTGCACGCCGTCGACGGCGTCACGCTGTGGCCGATCTTCGACCGCGAGCGCAACGATTGCTGGAGCGGCGGCCGGCTGGTGCTGCTCGGCGATGCCTGCCATCCGATGCGCCCGTTCATGGCGGCGGGTGGCGCCATGGCGGTCGAAGACGCCGCGATTTTGGCGCGCTGCCTGCGAGAGTTCGACGATCTCGAGGCGGCGTTGCGCACCTACGAG
>JASHWN010000060.1 GCA_030044035.1 Xanthobacteraceae bacterium | reverse complement strand
CCGCCAGAAGCGGTCGCGAAATTTTGCGCATGCCGTTGGGTGAACCGGCGGCGCAGCGTTATGGCGCACCCTACTGGCTCATTCACCGCGGCGATCTGCAGGCGGCGCTCGCGGCCGCGGCGGCGCGGAATCTCGAGGTCACGATCAAGCTCGGCCTGCATGTCGACGATTTCGTTGCCCATGCCAACGGCGTTACGGTGTCAGCCCACGGCCGCCCGGGCGTGGTCGACGAGCGCGGCACCGCATTGATCGCGGCTGACGGTTTGTGGTCGGCGACGCGCGCGCAGATCGGCTATGGCGGACCGCCGCGCTTTGCCGGGCGCACCGCCTGGCGCGCGCTGGTGCCGGCGAAAGACGTGGCGCTACAAAGCCGCGAACCGCTGATCCAGCTTTGGCTCGGCCGCGACGCGCATCTCGTGCACTATCCGGTCAGGGGCGGCAATCTGATCAATATCGTCGCCATCATGGAGGATACCTGGAACGCGCCGGGCTGGAGCGAGCCCGCGGCGCGGGCCGATCTGCTGCGGCGCTTCTCGCCGCGCCACTGGGCGCCGCAGGCGCTTTCCTTGGTCAGTGCGCCGGAAGCCTGGCTGAAATGGGCGCTTTACGACCGCAGGCCGCTATTGTCCTGGTCGCAAGGGCCGGTGGCACTCCTTGGCGACGCCGCCCATCCGATGTTGCCGTATCTGGCACAAGGCGCAGCGATGGCGATCGAGGATGCAGCCGTCGTGGCGCACTGTTTGGCGAGGATGCCCGAAGATCCGACAGCGGCACTGCGCGCCTATTCGGCCGCGCGCCGCGCGCGCGCCTGGAAGGTACAGCGCCTCGCCACGCGCAACGGCACGCGCTACCACCTGACCGGCGCGCGCGCTGCGCTGCGCAACGCCCTTATGAGCGCGCTTGGCGGCACGTGGCTGCTGCGCCATTATGATTGGCTGTACGACTGGCGCCCGCCGCGCGCCTCGCCACCGTCCTGATTGCTGGCGCCGCCACGACACGTCATGCCCAACAGAGCCGCAACACCTTCGCTGTTTCCGACCACGACCGCCGGCAGCCTGCCGAAGCCGGCTTGGCTCGCCGAGCCGAACCGGCTGTGGCCGGCGTGGCGGCTCGCCGGCGATGAACTGGCGGCCGCCAAAGACGATGCCACCTTGCTCGCCATCAAGCTGCAGGAGGACGCCGGCATCGACATCGTTTGCGACGGCGAGCAGACACGCCAACATTTTGTGCACGGCTTCCTCGAAGCCGTCGACGGCATCGACTTCGACAGAAAAGTCGAAATGGGAATCCGCGCCGACCGCTACAAAGCGCTCTGTCCCACGGTAGTCGCCGAACTCAAGCTGCGCGGCCGCGTGCACGCACGCGAGGCGCGCTTGGCGCGCGCGCACACTGCGAGGCAGCTGAAATTCACGCTGCCCGGACCGATGACCATCGTCGATACCATCGCCGACGCCCATTACGGCGATCGCGTCAAGATGGCGATGGCGTTCGCGGATTTGCTCAACGAGGAGGCGCGCGGCCTTGCCGCCGACGGCGTCGACGTCATCCAGTTCGATGAGCCGGCCTTCAACGTCTACATGAAAGAGGCCGCCGGTTGGGGCATCGAGGCGTTGCACCGCGCCATCGACGCCGTGCCCTGCAAGACCGCCGTCCACATCTGCTACGGCTATGGCATTCCCGCCAATATCGCCTGGAAGTCTGGGCTCGGCGCCGAATGGCGGCAATACGAGCAATTTTTTCCGGCGCTGGCGCGAAGCCGCATCGACCAAGTCTCGCTCGAATGCATCCATTCGCACGTGCCGCCGAGCGTGCTCAAATTGCTCGACGGCAAGGACGTGCTGCTCGGCGTCATCGACGTCGCCACCGACGCGATCGAGGCACCTGACGAAATCGCCGCGGTGATCGGTCAGGCGATGCAATACGTTGCGAAAGAAAAATTGATCCCCTGCACCAATTGCGGCATGGCGCCGATGCGCCGTGATGTGGCGGAAAACAAGCTGCAGGCGCTCGCCAAGGGCGCGGCATTGGCGCGCCTAAAATTTGGAACGTAACCGGGGCTATGACTTTTCCAAAATCTCGCGCAGTACCTGCGCGTGGCTGAGATCGAGTTCGCGCGTGGCGGTGAGCAGCGTCGCGTTGCGGCCCTTGATCATGGCGCGCAACGCGGCGAGTTCGTCCGGATAGGCGGCCAATTCCTCGCGGTAACGGCGGCGGAATTCGGCGAAGCGCTGCGGATCATGGCCGTACCATTTGCGCAAAGCGGTCGACGGCGTGAGCGCGCGCGGCCAGGCGTCGAGCTTGAACGCGGCTTTGGCGATGCCGCGCGGCCACAGCCGGTCGATCAGGATGCGCACGCCGTCGGCAGCAGACGGCGCCTCATAGGCGCGCTTGATGCCGATCCGATGCGATGGCGACGGCCGCCTTCGGGCGCAAGCTTTGGCCATCTGTCCCGATCCAGTTAGTGATCCGCGATAAAGCATAAGCTCGCCGTGGCGTGTCGGCCAGCGAGCCGATGCGGGAACCGGCTATGTACGCAGGCGTTTTTTCGGCAGGCGTTACGGTCGCGATTTCCGCAATTGCCACGGGCGCCGGCGCGTCGCCGAGTGCCGAGCAGCCTCATGGACGCATCAAACCCAGTCGCGGCCGAGACGAATGCGGCGGAGCCCGACCAGCATCGCCTGCTGCGCCTCATCCTCTACGATGCGCTCGCCAGCGAAGCGATGGGCACGCTCACCACCGGCGTGTTCCTGGTCGGCTTTGCTCTGGCGCTCGGCGCCAGCAACTTTGCCATCGGCGTGCTGGCGGCCGTGCCGTTTGCCGTGCAGCTGTTGCAGATCCCGGCAGTGCTACTGGTCGAGCGGCTGCGTTCCCGCCGCGACATCAGCGTGTGGAGCACCGCGTTCGGGCGCACCTTCCTGCTCGGCGCCGCGGCCGCCCCGCTGCTCGGTCCCGGCTACTCCGTCGTGGCGCTCATCGTCGCGCTCGCCGTTTATCAGGCCATGGCGGCGATCGCCGGCTGCGCCTGGAATTCGTGGATGCGCGACCTCGTGCCGTCCTCGCAATACGGCCGCTTCTTCGGCCGGCGCACCATGGCGACCACGGCGCTGTCGATCTCGCTCGCCTTGTGCGCCGGCTTCCTGATCGATTCCTGGAAACGATACGCGCCAGACCAGCCTGTGTTCGGCTACTCGATGCTGTTTGCGATCAGCGGCGTGATCGGCTTCATCGGCGTCTATCTGCTGCACATCACGCCGGATTCGCCGATGCCGGCAGCGGAAAGACAAGACAAACCGTTCGCGCTATTGCTCGCGCCGCTGCGCGAGGCAAATTTCCGCCGCCTCATCATTTTTCTGGCGTCGTGGAATTTCGCCGCCAATCTGGCGGCGCCGTTCTTCACCGTCTACATGCTCAAGTCGCTCGGCTATCCGATGACCACCGTGCTGGCACTGACCATCGGCAGCCAACTCGCCAACCTCGCCGCGCTCGGTCTCTGGGGCACGCTGAGCGACCGCTTCAGCAACAAGGCCGTGCTGGAGATCGTGGCTCCGCTCTATCTGATCTGCACCTTCGCCTGGACCTTTACCGGGCTGCCTTGGATGCAGCCGATGGTGCTCTATCTGCTCATCGCCATTCACATTTTCATGGGCATCGCCACCGCCGGCGTCGGGCTCGCCACCGGCAACATCGCCATGAAGCTGTCGCCGGCCGGCCAAGCCACCGCCTATCTCGCCGCCAACAGCGTCATCTCGGCATGCTTTGCCGCGGCGGCGCCGGTGCTCGGCGGGCTGTTCGCCGATTTTTTTGCCGCGCATGAGCTGACGCTGTCGTTGCACTGGGGCGGCGGCGACAACGACGTCGGGATGCAAGTGCTCAATTTCCAATCCTGGACCTTCTACTTTGCCATCACCTGCGTGCTCGGCCTTTATGCCCTGCACCGGCTGTCGTTCGTCGAGGAGCCGTCCGGCACCGCCGAGCGGCTGGTGTTCCGCAAATTGCTGCTCGAGGCGGGACGCTACTCGGTGCGCAGCCTGTCCAGTGCCGCCGGCCTGTTGCGGGTGGTGCGCCTGCCGGAGTGGTTCGTGCGCTTGCCTTAGCGGTCGCTGCGCGACAGCACGTCGATCAATTCGCTCACCTTGCGCCGCTGCTCGCCCTTGTTGCCCGAGGCAATGGCGTTCTCGACGCAATGGGTGACGTGATCGGCGAGGATCTCCTCCTCGGCGCGGCGCAATGCGGCGCGCGCCGCCGACAGCTGGGTCACGATGTCGATGCAATAGCGGTCATCCTCCACCATGCGCGCGAGCCCGCGCACCTGGCCTTCGATCCGCTTCAGGCGTTTGAGCACCGATGTCTTGGCAACAGGCTGCATGGTCGCTATATACCCCTACCGGGTAGCCGTTTCAAGGACTTTCTCCGTTATGGATCACGCGCACTGCACCCACGCCGCCAGCGGCGCCGCGGCACGTCCCGCCAACACTGCGCCCGAAGGCGCGATCTACACCTGTCCCATGCATCCACAGATCCGGCAAGTCGGGCCAGGCCATTGCCCGATCTGCGGCATGGCGCTGGAGCCCGAAGCCGGCGGCGCCGCCGAAACCGACGACGGCGGCGAGCGCCGCGACATGATAAGGCGATTGTGGATTTCGGCTTTGTTCGCCGCGCCCGTTGTCGTGCTCGACATGGGCGGTCATTTCGGCCTCTGGCACCCAGCAGGCCCGCTCACGGACCGCATCGAATTTGCACTGACCACGCCGGTGGTGCTGTGGGGCGGCTGGCCGTTCTTCGTGCGCGGCGCGCAATCGCTGGTCACGCGCCATCTCAACATGTTCACGTTGATCGCGATGGGCACTGGCGTCGCTTACCTCTACAGCGTCGTCGCGATGCTTGCGCCCGGATTGTTTCCGGCGGATTTCCGCGAGGCCCATGGCGGCATCGCGCTGTATTTCGAGGCGGCGGCCGTCATCACCGTGCTGGTCCTGGTCGGTCAGGTGCTGGAACTGTCGGCCCGCGCCTCGACCATGAGCGCCATCCGCGCGCTCATCCAGTTGCAGCCGACGAGCGCGCGACGCCTGCGCGATGACGGCGGCGACGAGGACGTGCCGCTCGGGGCCGTTGTGGTCGGCGACCGGCTGCGCGTGCGGCCGGGCGAAAAGGTCCCGGTGGACGGCGTGCTGATCGACGGCCGCTCCGCAGTCGACGAGTCGATGGTGACCGGCGAGTCCATGCCGGCCGCCAAGGAGCCCGGCACCAAAGCGATTGCCGGAACGCTCAACGGCAGCGGCAGCTTCGTCATGCGCGCGGAAAAAGTCGGCCGCGACACGCTCTTGGCCCGCATCGTCGAAATGGTCGCCGCCGCGCAACGCTCGCGCGCGCCGATCGCGCGGCTCGCCGACCAAGTGGCCGCCTGGTTCGTCCCGGCAGTCATCGCGGTTGCGCTGCTGGCGTTCGCCGCCTGGGCGATATGGGGACCGCAACCGCGCTTCGCTTACGGGCTCGTCGCCGCCGTCACCGTGCTGATCATCGCCTGCCCGTGCGCGCTCGGGCTGGCGACGCCGATGTCGATCATGGTCGGCATCGGCCGCGCCGCGTCGCTCGGCATCTTGATCAAGAACGCCGAAGTTTTGCAGCGCATGGAGCAGGTCGACACGCTGGTCGTCGACAAGACCGGCACGCTCACCGAGGGTAAGCCGAAGGTAGTCGCGATTACGCCCACTGCCGGTTTTGATGAAGCGACGCTGCTCGGCTTCGCCGCCAGTCTCGAACGCGCCAGCGAGCATCCGCTTGCCGCGGCGATCACTGCGGCCGCTGCCGAACGCGGTATCACGGCGCTTCCAGTTGCCGATTTTGAGGCCGCGGTCGGCCAAGGCGTGCGCGGCCGCGTCGAGGGCCGGCGCGTGGCCATCGGCAGCGACAAGTTCGTTACCGGGCTCGGCGCTTCAACTGATACCCTCGACGTCGTCGCGAAAGGGCTGCGCAGCGACGGCGCCACCACGGCGTTTGTTGCGATCGACGATCGGCCCGCCGGCGTGATCGGCATAGCCGATCCGATCAAGCCGACCACGCCGGCCGCGCTTGCTGAACTGCGGGCGCACAACGTCGCCATCGTCATGCTGACCGGCGACGACTCCGCCACCGCGCGCGCGGTGGCGGAAAAGCTCGGCATTACAGACGTTCAGGCCGAAGTGCTGCCAGAGCACAAGAGCGCCGCGGTCGATGCGCTGCACCGGCAAGGCCGCGTAGTCGCCATGGCCGGCGACGGCGTCAACGACGCGCCGGCACTCGCCGCCGCCGATGTCGGTATCGCCATGGGCAGCGGCACCGACGCCGCCATCGCCAGCGCCGGCATGACGCTCGTCAAAGGCGACCTCGCCGGCATCCTGCGGGCGCGGAAACTGTCGGCCGCGACCATGCACAACATCCGGCAGAATCTGTTCTTTGCCTTCCTTTACAACGCCGCCGGCGTGCCGATCGCCGCCGGCGCACTCTATCCGCTGTTTGGAGTTCTGCTCACGCCCACCATTGGCGCTGCAGCCATGGCGCTGTCGTCGGTCAGCGTCGTGCTCAATGCGCTGCGGCTGCGCCGCGTCGCCATTTAGCGCCGCCGTACTAGCGAATAGTGTGGTCGCTGCTATAGCTGGGTACCAGTTCGCATTTCTGCTCGACCGCGGTGCGCTTGAGCATTTTCTCCTGCTCCAGAACGGTCTCGTAATCGCTGCGATAGGCCAGCGTGCCGATGATCGTGCCGCCACCGCCCTCGCTCGCCTTGTCCATGAGATCGCGCAACTTTTTTTCGCGGGTCGCCAGGTTCTTCGACTCGGCGATCAACTCCTTGCAGTGATAGGCCGAGTACCGCGCCGGATCGACCAAAAGACTGGCTGCGCCGTCGCTGCCGCAGCCCGATAGCACCGCCGCTGCGAGGAGCAGCGTCGCGCGAGCGAGCGCGACCAGCGCGAACGCCTTGCGCCCGCGCGCCGTTGCAGAAAAATTCATCAAGACGTCCCAGCCCGCCAATCCCGCATCCCAAATCAAAGTACCGCACAGCTTGCCTCGCAAATAAGGCAGGCTAGGGACGCCACAATACAGTCAGCTGCGGCAACGGGCGCGCTCAGCGCGTGGCCTGCTGGTGCGCCTCGGCAGTGCCGATCGTCTTGATCTGCGGCGCCATGACGGCACGAAAGGCATCAACGACGCCGGCGCCGAACTCCGCATCGCCGGGCGTGCCGAACGGCTTCGCGGTCGCACTCAGGATGGCGCGAATGTCGGCGGGCTTGAGCGACGGGTCGCGCTGCAGCAACAAGGCCGCGATGCCGCTGACATGGGCAGCGGCGACCGACGTTCCGGTGGTGATCTGATACGAGGCATCGGGAGCCAGCGCGACAATCTCGACGCCCGGAGCTGCGACCGCGACGTACTTGCCGCGATTGGCCATCTTGAACGGCTTGTCGTCGGCATCAGTCGCGGTCACGGCGATGACGTCGGCATCCGCCGCGGGATAGGCCGGCGCCGCGTCGGGGCCGTCGTTGCCGGCAGCGGCAACGAGCACGATGTCTTTTTCGTAGGCCGCCGTCAGCATGCGGTGCAGCGCCGGGTCCGCCGGGCCGGCGAAGCTCATATTGATGACACGGGCGTCGTTGTCGGCGGCCCATTGCAGGCTCTTGAAGATGTCGAACGAGGTGCCGCGCGCCTTGCCGGGCGTGTTATCGAAGGCACGCGCCGCGAGAAGCTCTGCGCCGGGCGCGATGCCCAACAGCTTGCCGTGCGCCGCGATGGCGCCGGCCATCTCGGTGCCGTGCAGCTGCGGATCAGCCTTGCCGCCGAGTGCATCGAAATTTTTGACAATGGAGCCGCCGAGATCAGGGTGGTTGCCGTCGATCGCCGAATCGATGACGGCGAGCAAAACGCCCTTGCCCGTTGCGATCTGGTGCGCCCGTTCGACCTCGAGCTTGCCCAAGACATACTGCGCCGGATCGCCGTGCGCGATCGCGACTGCCGGCGCCGTCTGCTCCGCCAGTGCAAAGAGATAATTGGGCTGCACCGCGGCGACGATGCTTTGATTGCCGAGCGCGTTCACCAAAGCCGGCACCGAACGGCGGCCGCCGATGCGCCAGCGGTAGAACGTGCTGCCGATCAGGTCAAAGCGCCGCGATTCCAGTTGCGTCAGATTGAACCGGCGCGCCACTTGCGCGATAGCTTGCGGCGAAGTGTTGGCATTGAATTCGGTCAGCACTTCGTCTGGAACGAAACGCCGTTCGCCGCGCGGCACGGCGTTGTTGTTGCCGCCTCCCCCGCCACGCTGTCCCGGCACGACCGGGGCGCCGAGATCGCTGCTCACCGCCAGACCGGCAGTACCCACGCCGCCGTAAATCCGCGTACCGCCACAGTGGGCGTATCGGTGACGAGGCCCGCCGCCGCAATCGCTGCTCGCGATGCCGATTTGATGTCCGGCGCGCCTGGGATAATGCCGCGGGATGCGCGCCTCTCTACCGCCGTCACGCCCCCATGCGCGCGGACGCAAATTCGGCCCATTATCAGGCCGCCCATGTGCGAACCCTCCGCCGGTAAGCGGCCCATGCGTAAGCGGCATGTGGGCCATCGGCATCATGAACCGGGCGTCGGCCGGACTTGAAGCGCCAAGAACGGACGCCAGCACGAAAGCTGCGACCGTCGGCACCCAGAAGGGACGCACATCTCCGCGGCTCTTTCGCATAGCGACGCTCCAACGCCCGCCGCGCGCCAGCGGCGAGTCCAAAGTCCCACAACCAAGATCAGATCAAGCGCAGCTTCTATTCGGTCTGCGCCGCGATGAAGCCGACGACTTTGTCCTGCTGCAGCTTCTTGATGCGATCGACCAGCGCGTCGCGCTGCAGCTTGGTGTCCGCCACCATGACTCGATAGAGCCCGCCCGCCACCGGACCGCCGATGATGCTCAGCTTGTTGGCTTCGAGAAATTGCGTGATGTCGCCGATGTTGGATTGCGGCTGAAAGCGGACCATCGCGTAGGAGCCGTTGCCGGGCGCGGTCATCAGCGCGGACGCGGTCTCGAACGTCTCCGTGCGGCTGCCGCCGTGCTCCTTGAGCAGGACGCCGGCAATGATGCCGGCCTGCAGCACGATGGCGAGCGCCGCAGCGCTGGCCGACCACGCCAGCGTGCGCGGCGAGCGGCTGGCGAAAAATTCCCGCACGCGCGCGCCAAGCGTCACCGACAAAGCCGGCCGACGCGCCGGCTCGGCGTCGATCTTGGCGAACAGGTCGGCCATGACCCGCGCCGACGGCGCGCCCAGGCTCTCGTTGAGCTCGATGGTTTGGCCGAGCTCGTCGCGCACCGCTTCGTAGCGGCGTGCCAGCTCCGGATCGTCGGCCAGCGCCGCCTCGACGCGCTGCGCCTCGCGCACGCTCAAGGTGCCCGCGGCGTGCCAGGGCAGCAACAGCTCG
>JASHWN010000486.1 GCA_030044035.1 Xanthobacteraceae bacterium | reverse complement strand
AGATACGCCAATACTTTCTCGAAAGCGAAAAGGACGGCACGCCGTTTTCGCGCGACAAGCGCGCCATTGTCTATCAACGCGCCAAGCATGCTCTGGATAAGCGGCCGTTCGGCACGCAAAACGACGTTTATGCCGACGGCTTCGAGTGGCTGCACCATTCCATCGCCGCAAGGCCGCCCGCCAAGGAAGCGTTTCGCGTCCTGGTCGGCGGCCCGCAATGTGACAAGCCGTACTGCGCCTCGGTCTTGAACATCTCGGCCATGAGCTTCGGCGCGCTCAGTCCGAACGCCATCCGGGCGCTCAACGCCGGAGCGCGCAACGGCAACTTCGCCCACGACACCGGCGAGGGCGGCTACAGCGCCTATCACCGCGAAAATGGCGGCGACATCATTTGGGAGATCGGCTCGGGTTATTTCGGCTGCCGCAATCCGGACGCCAGCTTTTGCCCTGAGAAATTCGCCGAAAGCGCCCGACGCGATCAGGTCAAGATGGTCGAACTGAAGCTCAGTCAAGGCGCCAAACCCGGCCACGGCGGCGTGCTGCCGGCAGCGAAGGTCAGTGCCGAGATCGCGCGGGCGCGCGGCGTTCCGGCCGGCGTCGACTGCATATCGCCGGCGCGCCATTCGGCGTTCTCGTCGCCTGTCGAGATGATGCAGTTCGTCGGCACGATGCGCCGGCTATCCGGCGGCAAACCGGCCGGCTTCAAGCTGTGCGTCGGCCATCCATGGGAGTTTCTCGCCATCTGCAAGGCGATGCTGGCGACGGAGATCTATCCGGATTTCATCGTCGTCGACGGCAAGGAAGGCGGCACCGGCGCCGCGCCGCTCGAATTCACCGATCACCTTGGCATGCCGCTGCGCGAGGGTCTCAACTTCGTGCACAATGCGCTGATCGGCATCAATGCCCGCGATCGCGTCAAATTGGGCGCCAGCGGCAAGATCATCAGCGCCTTCGACATGGCGCGGATCATGGCGTTGGGCGCGGACTGGTGCAATTCGGCGCGCGGCTTCATGTTTGCGCTCGGCTGCATTCAGTCGCTGTCCTGTCATACCGACCGCTGCCCGACCGGCGTATCGACGCAGGACCGCCTGCGCCAGCGCGCGCTGGTGGTCGGCGACAAATCGGAGCGCGTTTTCAATTTTCACCGCGCCACACTGGAAGCCCTGGCCGAATTGCTTGCGGCTGCCGGATTGGACCATCCCGCCGAGTTGACGCCGGCGCATTTCTCGCGCCGGGTCTCGCCGCACGAGGTGAGAAGCTTCGCCGAGCTCTATCCGTCGCTGCGGCCAGGCGAACTTCTTTCCGGCACCGACGACAGGCGCTTTGCCCGGCCCTGGGCGATGGCGAGCGCCGAAGCGTTCCGGGCAGCGGCCTGATATGTCAGAGGAGAACCGAACATGCCGCTGCATTTTTGCCACCCGTCCGCCCCGCACACCAAGCTCAAGCTTCCCGAATGGTACGTTTGCGACCTGATGCTGGAGCGCGCGCTCGACGCGATCATCCGCCGGCTCAAAAAGCTCGACCGCGACCACGATATTCCCTACCTCGCCGGCTACAGCCGCGACGGCACGATCATCTATATCGACCGCCACATGCCGACCATGTTCAAACACAAGGGCCGAACGATTGAAACCGACCGTTTTCTCATTCTCCATGAAGAGGTGGAGAAAACCATGATCGACCGGCTGAACCTGCACTATCTCCATGCCCATCAGATCGCGACGCGCGTTGAACGCGACGCCGTGGTCGCATGCGGAATCAACTGGAGCGACTATGATGATTTCATGCAGGAGAACGTCAAATATGTCGGCGACAAACGCCTGACCAAGGTTCCTGCCGATCTCGATCTGAAGCCTTATCGCGACGAGCACGATACCGAGCTGCTCGAACGCATGGCGCGGGCGATCGCGCGCGGCCATCATCCGACCAATCATCACCCGGAAAAGCTTCACGCCAGGGTCCATCTGACTCTGTCCGACATACGGGCGAATAACGGGATAGCGCGGCACGTGGCCAAGCCCGAAGCGAGGGCGCCCAAGTCAAAACGCGCGGCCGCCAAACGTCGATGATTTTGCCGGCCTGCGCTGCGCCGCCGCCTCACCGCGCCTGCGCGTGATAGACGCTGTTCGGCCGCATGTCGGTCGCCGAGGCGACGCGGTTCGTCATGTTGAAGAAGCCGGCGACCGCGGCGATGTCCCAGATATCGCGGTCGGAAAAGCCGGCGCGGCGCAGCGCGGCGCGGTCGGCTTCCTCGACGCGCCACGGCTCGGCTGTGAGCTTGACGGCGAAATCGAGCATGGCGCGCTCGCGGGCCGACAGCCGCGCCGCGCGATAATTCATGACCATCAATTCGCCGAGCACCGGATCGCCGGACAGCTGGCGCACCGCGGCGCCGTGTGCGACCAGACAATAATAGCAGCGGTTCTGCGCCGAGACCGCAACCGCGATCATCTCGCGTTCGAGCTTGCTCAGGCCGGACGGCGCCAGCATCAGATCGTTGTACATGGCGACGAACGCCGCGAGCTTCGCGCTGTCGAAAGCATAGGCCGTGAGCACGTTGGGCACGAAGCCGAGTTTCTCTTCGCATTTGGCAAAATAGGCCGCCATCTCCGGCGTCAGCGGCACAGGCTTAAGCGACAGCGCCGTGATTGCGGTGTCATCGCCGGCCGCGGCGCTCGGCCGCGCGTCCGCCGGCCGGGCCGCCGCAGCGGCTTTGCGCTTGGGTTCCTTGGCCATGCTGCGTTCTCCTCTGCGTCATTCCGGGGCCGAGCCAACGGGTCCGGCCCGAAGTGGCCGACCCGATGACAAGCTCCGCGAGGAGCCCGGAATCCATAGCCTCAGCGGGGGTTATGGATTCCGGAGTTGCCGCTTCGCGGCAATCCGGAATGACGAGCGTAAGTATAATCTTGCCGTAGCGGATATGCGCGCCCGGCGCGTATGATAGGTGCGAATCGCGGCGCAGGCCGGGAGCACGCATGGCTATCCAGGACACTCACGGCGACGACAGCCGCAACCCACCCTCGCTCCTCGGCGCCGCCGCCGCGGCGTCGGCGCTGCGCGAGCCCGGCATCCCTGCGGATTTCATCGACAAATTTTTCGGCCGCGGCGCGCCGGAGGATTTGGCGCGTTACCGGCCCGAGCAGCTCGCCGCGATTGCCGCTGCGGCCTGGACGTTCTTTGCCCAGCGCCCGGCGGGCGCCGCCAAACTGCGGCTCGCTGCGGCCGCCATGCCGGGCCTAGCCATGCTCGACATCGTCAATGACGACATGCCGTTCCTGGTCGATTCGGTCATCGGCGAGCTCAACGAACGCGGCCTCGCCGTTTCGTTCCTGGTCCATCCGGTGTTTTTGGTCGAGCGCGACGAAGCCGGCAGGCTGGTCGGCTTCGAAGGCAGCCGCCGCGGCGAAGGCAAGCGCGAAAGCTTCATCCACATCCACATCGACGGCTCGCAAGATGCTGCAGCGATGGCCGACATCGCCCGCGCGCTCGAAGACATTCTCGGCGAGGTCCGCGTCTGCGTGCAGGATTGGCAGCCGATGCTTGTACGCGCGCGCGAGGCCATCGCGGATTTGAGAAACAATCCGCCGCCGCTGCCGGTCGATGAGATCGCCGAGGCGGTGCAGTTTCTCGAATGGCTCTCCGGCGACAATTTCACTCTGCTCGGCTCGCGCGATTATTCCTATACCGACGACGAGCAGGCGCTGCAGCCGATGTTCGAGACTGGGCTCGGCCTCCTGCGCTCGCCGCAGATGCGGCTCTTACGCCGCGGCAACCAGCTCGTCAGCATCACGCCGGAAATCCGCGAATTCCTCGAAGAGCCGCGCCTGCTCATCGTCGCCAAGAGCGCGGTGCGCGCCCGCATCCACCGCCGCGTCAACATGGACTATGTCGGCGTCAAGCGCTTCGACGCCGAGGGCAAGCTGATCGGCGAGCGGCGCTTCTGCGGGCTGTTCACCTCGACCGCCTATACGCGCTCGACCCGCGCCATTC
>JASHWN010000059.1 GCA_030044035.1 Xanthobacteraceae bacterium | reverse complement strand
GGCACGTTGGCCTGGCCGCCGAGGCGGCCTTCGGTGCCGACCTCGCGGGCGACGCGCGTCACTTCGCCGGCGAAGCGGTTGAGCTGATCGACCATCGTGTTGAGGGTCTCTTTCAGCTGCAGAATTTCGCCGCGCACGTCCACCGTGATCTTGCGCGACAGGTCGCCGCCGGCGATCGCGGTCGCCACTTCGGCGATGTTGCGGACCTGACCGGTGAGGTTCGACGCCATCGAGTTGACCGAGTCGGTCAAGTCCTTCCAGGTGCCGCCGACGCCCGGCACGTTGGCCTGGCCGCCGAGCTTGCCTTCGGTGCCGACCTCGCGCGCCACGCGCGTCACTTCGGCGGCAAACGCGTTGAGCTGATCGACCATGGTGTTGAGCGTGTCTTTCAGCTCGAGAATCTCGCCGCGCACGTCGACCGTGATCTTGCGCGACAGGTCGCCGCGCGCCACGGCGGTCGCCACCTCGGCGATGTTGCGGACCTGGCCGGTGAGGTTCGAGGCCATCGAGTTCACCGAGTCGGTCAAGTCCTTCCAGGTGCCGGCGACGCCGCGCACCTGAGCCTGGCCGCCGAGCTTGCCTTCGGTGCCGACCTCGCGGGCGACGCGGGTCACCTCGCCGGCGAAGGCGTTGAGCTGATCCACCATGGTGTTGATGGTGTCTTTCAGCTCCAAGATTTCGCCGCGTACGTCGACCGTGATCTTCTTCGACAGGTCGCCGTTGGCGATGGCGGTCGACACTTCGGCGATGTTGCGGACCTGCGCGGTGAGGTTCGATGCCATCGAGTTCACCGAATCGGTCAAATCCTTCCAGGTGCCGGCAACGCCGAGCACGTTGGCCTGACCGCCGAGCCGGCCTTCGGTGCCGACCTCGCGCGCCACGCGCGTCACCTCGCCGGCAAAGGCGTTGAGCTGATCGACCATCGTGTTGATGGTCTCCTTGAGCTGCAGGATTTCGCCCGAGACGTTGACGGTGATCTTCTTCGACAGGTCGCCGCCGGCGATGGCGGTGGCGACGTCGGCGATGTTGCGGACCTGGGCCGTCAGATTGCCGGCCATGAAATTGACGCTGTCGGTCAAATCCTTCCAGGTGCCGGCGACGCCGGGCACCTGCGCCTGGCCGCCGAGCTTGCCTTCGGTGCCGACCTCGCGCGCCACGCGGGTGACTTCCGAGGCAAAGCCGTTGAGCTGGTCCACCATGGTGTTGATGGTGTCTTTCAGCTCCAGAATTTCGCCGCGCACGTCGACCGTTATCTTGCGCGACAGGTCGCCGCGCGCCACCGCGGTGGTGACGTGGGCGATGTTGCGCACCTGGTCGGTGAGGTTGCCGCACATGGCGTTGACCGAGTCGGTCAAATCCTTCCAGGTGCCGGCGACGCCGGGCACGATGGCCTGGCCGCCGAGCTTGCCGTCGGTGCCGACCTCGCGGGCGACGCGGGTGACTTCCGAGGCGAACGAGCGCAGCTGATCGACCATCGTGTTGATGGCTTCCTTGAGCTGCAGGATTTCGCCGCGTACGTCGACGGTGATCTTCTTCGACAAGTCGCCATTGGCCACCGCGATCGTCACCTCGGCGATGTTGCGGACCTGCGCGGTGAGGTTCGACGCCATCGAGTTGACGCTCTCGGTAAGGTCCTTCCACACGCCGGTGACGCCGCCGACCTGGGCCTGGCCGCCGAGCTTGCCTTCGGTGCCGACCTCGCGGGCGACGCGGGTGACTTCCGAGGTGAAGACGTTGAGCTGCTTGATCATCGTATTGACGATCTCGGCCGAGCGCAGGAACTCGCCCTTGAGCGGCCGGCCGTCGACGTCGAGGCTGACGGTGCGAAGGAGATCGCCCTGCGCCACCGCGGCGATGGCGCGGGTCACTTCCGTGGTCGGCCAAAGCAGATCGTCGATCAGCGAATTGACCGAGGATTCCATCTCGCCCCAGGCGCCGTCGGAGAGACCGAGGCGCACGCGCTGGCGGGTGCGGCCCTCGCGGCCGACGACCTGGCCGACATCCTCGAGTTGCTTGGCCATGCGCTGGTTGGTGCCGACGATCTCGTTGAACGTGTCGGCAATCTTGCCCATCAGGCCGACCCGGTCGCCGGCCATGCGCACGGAAAAGTCGCCAACGCGCATCGCCTGCAATGCATGGAGGAGTTCGGTCAGCGCATCGCCGTTGAGCGCCTGGTCCGGATGTTGCGGCAGCGCGGCAGCGACACCAGAACCGTTGGCCGAGCCGGCGACATCTTCAGTAGCTTGCATGGGAATCTCCAAGACCCGCTGCGGGGGCCTAAAGGGGAATGGACGCGACCGGCACGCTGGACCTGGACCGGAACTTCACGGCGGCAGTGGCGAACGGGGCCCGCATTTGCGGCCACGACAGGCGGTCAAAGGTTGCGCGAAGGGCAAAGCCTTTCAGCCGCGGCACCGCACCGCACGGGGAGGTGGTGTGCCATGGAGTTCCTGCGCAAAGATGAGCCGGAAGCCCCCTCACACTCGGACCCCGATCTTTTCAGCCATGACGCGAAACGCCATCCTGGGGCTATGGTTCCGGCCGGAATGGGGATCTTTCCAAAAAATTTTGCGGTGGGTTCCCGGCCCGGAACATCGCCGGCCTCTGGCAAAAGGCCCGGCCTGGCAGGGTCAGTTAACCATTTATAGTCGCCGGTTGCCCGTGCCGCTCGCCGGCCAGTCGGGCCAATATTCCGCAATAGGCTGAGGGAGGGGGACCGATAATGCCAACACGTCTGTCTGCGCGCCGGCGAGCAACCTGCCGCCACGGTGGCCGACCCGGCGGTGCAAAAGGCGATGTTCGCGCTGGTCGCGCCCAAACGCATGGTCGGCATCGCCACGCTCGGGCTCGGCGCCTCCGATTATGGGGCGAAGAAGCCGATCCTGCGGCTCGCCGATTTCGCCGGCAACAAGCTGCGGTGCTGGTCGACGGCCTTGCCGATCATGCCCGCGAGATTCGTCGCAGCGGTTTTACCGTGCTGCCGAACAAGATCGGATTGGCGCTCGCGAAGTCTTGGAATTTGACGCCGCGCTGAATACCCAATGTCGCTTCCAACCCGAGCAGTGGTGCACCGCCACAGCGCGTCGAAGCCGCGCGCAAACGCGCTTATCATGCACCGCGTTCCAGGCAACCGACTTTGTCAATGCGGGCTCATGCGGGCCGAGGCCGGATGGCCGGGGTCCTTGAAGCGCTTGCCAGTGTCGGTCACGTTGGTGCCGTTGACGCGCAGGATCGAGAAATCCTGGTCGATGTAGTTGCCCACATAGATGTAACGGCCGTCGGGCGTGAAGCAGATCGCTTCCGGCAGCGCGCCGACCTTGATGTCCTTGAGCTTGGTCACCTTGTTGCCGTTGACGCTCAGGATCGTGGCAAGGCCGTACGGGTGATAGAACCAGTCCTGCTTGCTTTTGTTCGAGCCGAGCGCCTCCGCGGCCGCCGCAAGATTGCCGCGCGGGCTGATCGCCAGGCCTTCCGGGCTGTCCGGCACCGTGACGTGATCGATCACGTGCACCGGCGCCTTGAGATCGATGACGCTTACCGTGTCGACGTTGCCGTCGGAAGAGCCGGCATTGCCGTTGTCCGCCGTCAAGGCGATCGCGCCATTGGGCGAGACCACGACGTTGTAGGGAAACAGGCCCGTCAGCATGTCCTGCTTGGCGTTGTAGGTGACCTTGTCGCCGTCGACGTCGAGCACCGCCACCTTGTTGACGGCATTCTTGACCGCGAGCGCCCGCTTGCCGTCGGGCGTGAACACCGCGGTGGAGACTTCGTCGCCCATCGGCACGGTATCGATTATCTTCACGTCGGTGCCGTGGATCGACAGCACGCTGATCGACTTGTCGGCGCGGTTGGCGACCAGCGCGAGATTGCCGGCCGGATTGATGCTCAGGCCCGACGGCTGCTTGCCGCCGGTGAGAGTCGCGATCAGCTTGGCGGGCTTGGCTTTGAGATCGATGACGTAGATCTTGTCGTCCGGCACTTGTTTCAGGGTGCCGTTGTCGCTCACCACGTTCATGGAATCGGCGACGATGGCGATCGAGCCGGTCGGATCGATATCGAGATTGACCGGCGGCCCGACCACCGAATTCTTCAGCGCCAGATTGGCGACGATCTTCGGGTTGCGCGGATCGGCAAGATCGAGGATCAGCACCGAATCCTTGCCGGCCGGCGAGATCACCGGCTTGCCGTTGGCGTCCCAGATCAGCTTCTCGTCGTTGCCGACGATCATGAACGGCGCCGCTCGCGCGGCGAGCGCGCTGCCGGCAAGCACCGCCGTGGCGCAAGACAGAGTCGTGATGAGGCGCGAAATCATGGCTTCCCTCCCCGATGATTTTTGGCCTGCCGGTCGAGCCCGCAGGACGTTTGAAGAGGCACATTATATCGGAGCGAGTTTCCGCCGTCACCGCAACTCATTTTCACGGCGCGGCTCGGGGCGGCACGCCGACCAGCCATGACCAACTGGCCCGAACGCGCCGAATTTGCCATCATTGTGCTCAAGCTTTGGTAGTATGGCGAAGCTGGTCCACCCGGATAGGGGACTTCC
>JASHWN010000485.1 GCA_030044035.1 Xanthobacteraceae bacterium | reverse complement strand
CCGGAGCATTTGTTCCGCGAGTATCAACCGACCACCTGGCCGGGCGCGCGCCTGCCGCATGTTTGGTGCAACGACGGCACCGCGATGCAGGACCGCATCCCCGACGGCTTCACGATTCTAAAACTCGGCAACACGCAGGCCGATGCGACCGGCCTGCAGCACGCCATCGCCGCGCGCGGCGCGCCGGTCGCCGTGCTCGACGTACCGGACCGCATCGTGCGCGAAGTCTACGGCTACGATCTCATTCTCGTTCGCCCGGACCTTCACGTCGTCTGGCGCGGCAATGCGGCGCCGGAGGACGCGGCCGCAGTGGCCGCGATCGCCACCGGACATTTCCTGGATCGATGATGATTGCGAGCGCGCTACTGCATCAGCGCGAGCGCAATGCCGCCAAGCGCGCTGATCACGACGACGATGAGCGGCGACGCGCGCCAGACGGTGAGAAGTACGAAGCCGACGAGCGCCAACCCGAAGTCGCCCGGCGTATTGACCGAGCTGGTCCACACCGGATTGTAGAGCGCGGCGCCGAGCAGGCCGACCACGGCGGCATTGACGCCGCGCATCGCCGCTTGCGCGCTCGGCTTGCGGCGAAACGAATCCCAGAACGGCAGCGTGCCGAGCAGGATCAGAATGCCGGGAAGAAAAATGCCGATCAGCCCCAAGGCCGCTCCGGGCACGCCGTTCGGCGAGATGTTGACGACGGTGCCGAGATAGGCGGCAAACGTGAACAGCGGGCCGGGCACGGCCTGCGCGGCGCCGTAACCGGCGAGAAACGCGTTGTCGCTGACCCAGCCCGGCGCCACGAACGCCTGCCGCAACAGCGGCAGCACGACGTGCCCGCCGCCGAACACCAGCGCGCCCGAGCGGTAGAACGCCTCGAACAACGCCACGCCCGATACGTTCCACAGGCTTTGCAGGACCGGCAAACCGCCGAGCAGAATGAAGAAAGCGCACAACGCCACCACGCCGGCGCGGCGCGACACCGGCATGACGAAGTGATCTCCGGGCGGCGCCTGATCGGTGCGGCACAGCCAAAGCCCGGCAAGGCCGCCGGCGGCGATCGCGCCGATCTGCGCGGCCGACGAAGCGCCGAACAAAATGATCAGTGCCGCGAGCACCGCGATCGAGGCACGCTGGCGGTCCGGGGCCAGACTGCGCGCCATGCCCCAGACCGCCCGCGCCACAATAGCCACCGCGACCAGCTTGAGCCCGTGCAGCAAGCCGGCTCCGACGGTGCCGGTCAGCGCGCTCGCGCCATAAGCGAACAGCACGAGAAGAATGGCCGAGGGCAGCATAAATCCCGTCCATGCCGCCAGCCCGCCGAGATAGCCGCCGCGCATCAAGCCGATGGAGAAGCCGACCTGACTCGATGCCGGACCCGGCAGGAACTGGCACAGCGCGACGAGATCGACGAAGGCGCGTTCGTCGAGCCAGCGTCGGCGCACGACGAACTCTTCGCGGAAATAGCCGATATGGGCGATCGGTCCGCCGAAGCTGCTGACGCCGAGCCGCAGAAACGCCGCGAGCACTTCGCCGGCATTCGCAGTGCGCGCCTGCGGATCCGCAGTTGTCGTTACGCGGCTTTCCATCGGCGCATTGTTGACAAGTTTGGATATGCGGGCAAGATTTTTGCGCGACGCTCAAGCGCGCGAAACAAGCGGCGCCTTGTCGCGCTGCGATACACGATAACAACGGCGCGTTGCGCACAGGGGAGGGTCCTATGGCCGTCACGGCTCCGCAGACGCTTGCACGCAGCGATACCGCTTCGCTCGCCGCCGCGACGCGGGTGCGCTGGACCTACATCGCGCCGACGCTCTTGGCGTACTGGATCATGTCCATGTTCGACAAGAGCAACATTTCGATCGTCATAAACAACCCGCAATTTCTCGGCGATCTTCATCTCGCCGGACAGACCAAATTGCTCGGCTGGCTGGTCGGCAGCCTGTTCATCTCCTACGGCGTTGCGGCGCCGGTCTGGGGCTGGGCGGTGACGCGCTACGGCGCGCGCAATTCGACCATCGTCAGCCTCGTCATTTGGGCGCTGACCTGCTTCTGGGCGGCGCTCGCGCAAAGCTACGGCATGCTGCTCGCCTCGCGCATCGCGCTCGGCGCCGGCGAGGCGGCGTGCTATCCGGTGACGCTTGCGCTGGTGGCCAGCTGGTTCGCGCTGCGCGAGCGCGGCAAGGCCACCGCTTACTGGTGGATCGGCACCATGATCGGGCCGATGCTGGTCGGCCTCGTCGTCACCACGCTCATTCTGTGGATCGGCTGGCGCGGCCAGTTCGTCTCGCTCGGCGTGCTGGCGCTCATCGTGCCGCTGCCGATGGTGTGGCTTCTGGTGCGCGACAAGCCGGAGCAGAATCCCGCGGTCAACGCCGCCGAACGCGATCTCATTGCCGCCGGCGCCATCGAGAACAACGACGACGCGCCGGGCCGTATTCTCAAAGGCGTCGAGAGCGTCTGGCGCAATCATCGCTTCTGGCTGATGACCGTCGCGATCTCGTCCAACGCCATCTTCTTCTGGGGCTGGTCGGGCTGGCTGCCGACCTATCTGCGCACGGAGCGCCACTTCGCGTTCTCGACCTCGGGCTATCTGACCTTCGTGATCTACGGCTTTGCGGTGCTCACCATCCTGATTATCGGCCGCGTCTCGGATCGGGTGTTCCGCCGCGCGCCGTTTGCCGGTTTGGGCTGGGCCTCGGCCGCGGTGTTTCTGATGGCGGCGGCGTTCGCCCCGAGCGCGGCCTGGAGCGTGGCGCTGATGATCTGCGCCTTATGCGCGCAGCAGGTCGGCATTTCCTGCGCCGAGATGCTGATGCACAGCGTGGTCGGCACCGCCGACATGGGCAAGTCGCAGGGCGTGCGCGCCTTCGTGACGCAAATGTTCGGCGCCTTCTCGCCGGTCATGATCGGCTACATTTTGGCGGTGACCCACGGCGCCTTCATCGTGCCGTTCGCCTTCCTCGCCTTGGCTGTCGTCGTTGCCGCCGGCTGCATGATTGCGCTGGCCCGGGAGGGCTTTTGATATGGCAGCTCTTGCGGCGCCGCGGATGCAGGTCGGTGACGTCACGGTCGAAGGCTTGAGCGACGGGCTTCTCAAAACCTCGGTCGATCTCGTTCTCGGCATGGATCGCGCGCAGGCGGCGCAACTCGTCGGCAGCGCCGACGGCTCGGTGTTCATTCCGGTCAACAATTTTCTGATCCGCCGCGGCGGCAAGGTGATCATGATCGACGCCGGCGCCGGCAACACCATGCAGCCCACGCTCGGCAAATTGCCGGCGAACTTGCGCGCTGCCGGGGTGCCGCCGGAAAGCGTGACCCACATCGTGATGACGCACCTGCATCCCGATCACGCCAACGGCCTGGTCGACGATGCCGGCGCGCCGCATTATCCGAACGCCGAGATCGTGGTGCACGAGACCGAGGCCGAGTTCTGGATGCGCCCCGACGCCGCCAACGATCCGGATCGCGTCAAAGGCAATCGGGCGCGCACCAGGATCAATCTCAAGCCCTATCTGCCTCGCATCCGCCGCGTGCGCGACGGCGAGGAATTTTCCGGCTTCACGCCGGTGCTGGCGCCCGGCCACACGCCCGGCCATACCTGCTGGGTGCTCGCCGCGGGCTCGGGCGGCGGCTTCATGGCGTTCGGCGACGTCGTGCACCTCTCGGCGATCCAGATCACCCATCCCGATGCGGCGTTGACCTACGATCTCGACAAGGACCGCGCCATCCAATCGCGCAAGCGCATCCTCGACATGGCGGCAAGCGAGCGTCTCGCGATCGCCGGCGCCCATGTGAATGCGCCGGGCTTCGGCTACGTGGTGCGCAAGGGCTCGAGCTTCGCGTTCGAGCCGGCGGGATAAAAAGCCGCGCCTTTGGACAGCGGTTCCGTTCTCGCCGCGATGGCCGACGCAGCGCGCTCATGCCAGCGTCGCAAGCAATTTTGGTAGAACATTCTGCTATTTGCGACCGCGATTCTGCTCCTATATAGAAGTTCATTCTTTATGATTGGGAAGGCCGCTTCCGTCGGCTTTCCCTCGCGAATTGAGGCTCCCATGGCATCGCCGCTCGAGCGCAAGATCAAAATCACCGGCCCGGTCGTGGTCACGGCCAATCGCGTCGCCGACGGCGCCGTGATCTATCGCGACGCCGATGGCGACTGGACCACGAGCCTCGATGCCGCCGCGGTCGCCACCGATGCGGCGCGGGCGCATGCGCTGATCGCCGAGGCCAACGCCGACGATCTGCGCGCGGTCGGCGCCTACATCGCGCCAGTCGAGTTGACCGAGGCGGGCGGGCGGCGGCCGGGCAATTTGCGCGAACTCATTCGGCTTTCCGGTCCGACCATCGAACTGCCGGTGACCTTCGGCATCTGAGCGAAACCGAGAAACGACGCCTCGCAGAACAATGTAAGGCGCACATGTACATCTACGACAGCATCGACCGCACCCTGGTCGCCGAACGCGTCGCCGAATTCCGCGACCAGGTCGCGCGCCGGCTCTCCGGCGAATTGACCGAGGATGAATTCAAGCCGCTGCGGCTGATGAACGGCGTCTATCTGCAGCTGCATGCCTACATGCTGCGCATCGCCAACCCATACGGCACGCTGTCGTCGAGGCAGCTGCGCCAGCTCGCCCACGTGGCGCGCCGCTACGATCGCGGCTACGGCCACTTCACCACGCGGCAGAACATTCAGTTCCACTGGATCAAGCTCGAGCAATTGCCCGACGCCATGGCGGATCTCGCCGCGGTCGGCATGCACGGCATGCAGACCAGCGGCAACAACGTGCGCAACATCACCACCGACCAATGGGCCGGCGTCGCGCCCGACGAGATCGAGGATCCGCGCATCTGGGCCGAAATCATTCGCCAGCACGTCACGCTGCATCCGGAATTTTCGTTCATGCCGCGCAAGTTCAAAATTTGCGTCGGCGCGGCGAGCCACGATCGCGCCGCCTTGCGCATCCACGATCTGGCGTTCCGGCTGCACCGCAACGCCGGAGGCGAGGCAGGCTTCGAGGTCATGGTCGGCGGCGGCCTCGGCCGCACGCCTTATCTGGCGCAGACCATCCGGCCGTTTCTGAAGAAGTGCGACCTGTTGAGCTACGTCGAGGCGGTGCTGCGCACCTACAATCAGTTCGGCCGCCGCGACAATATCTGGAAGGCGCGCATCAAGATTCTGGTGCACGATCTCGGCGCCGAAGCGTTTGCCAAGGAAGTGGAAGCCGAGTGGCAGAGCATCAAGGACGGTCCGCTGGCACTCGATGCCGCCACGGTCGCCGAGATCGCGAGCCGCTTCGTCTATCCGGATTACGAGGCGCTCGAGGACGGCCCGCCCGAACTTGCAGCCGCGCGCCGCGCCGACGGTCGGTTCGATCGCTGGGTCAACAACGCGGTCGCCAATCACAAAAAGTCGGGTTACGCCATCGTCACGCTGTCGCTCAAGCCGGAAGGCGGCACGCCCGGCGACGCCACCGCCGTGCAGATGGACGCTCTCGCCGATCTCGCCGACCGCTACTCGTTCGGCGAAATCCGCATCGGCCACGAGCAGAATCTGGCGCTGCCGCACGTGGCGCAGCGCGACCTGCCGGCGGTCTGGCGCGCGCTCGATGCGCTCGGCCTCGCCACGCCGAATATCGGGCTCGTCTCCGACATCATCTCCTGCCCCGGGCTCGATTATTGCAGCCTCGCCAATGCGCGGTCGATTCCGATCGCCCAGGAGATCACGCGGCGCTTCCACGATCTCGACCGGCAGCGCGATCTCGGCCGGCTGCACATCAACATCTCGGGCTGCATCAATGCCTGCGGCCACCATCACGTCGGCCACATCGGCATTCTCGGCGTCGAGAAGAACGGCGAGGAGTTTTATCAGATCACGCTCGGCGGCGAGGCCGACGATCATGCCGTGCTCGGCACGCTGATCGGTCCGGCGGTGCCCTATGCAAAAGTCGCCGACGTAGTCGAGGACATCGCCGCCGCCTATCTCGATCTGCGCACGGGCCCCGACGAGTTGTTCATCGATACGCTCAAACGCACCGGCATCGAGCCGTTTCGGGAGCGCGTCTATGCCGCTCGTTGAAAACGGCCGCATCGTCGAGGACCGCTACGTCCGCGTTGCGGCCGATGGTCCGATTCCGGAGCGCGTGCCGATCATCGTTCCGGCGCAGCGTTTTTTGGCCGAAGCCGACTCCTTGGTCCGCCGCGACGGTTCGCTTGGCGTCGACTGGCCGAACGATCGCCGCGTCGCCGAGCTTGAGCCGTGGCTCGGCCATCTGGCGCTGATCGCGTTGAACTTTCCGAAATTCAAGGACGGCCGCGCCTATAGCCAGGCGCGGCTGCTACGCGAGACCTATAGCTTCGGCGGCATGCTGCGCGCCACCGGTGAGGTGCTGCGCGACCAGTTTCATTTTCTGGTCCGCGCCGGCTTCGATTCGTTCGAGGTGAAGAAGCCGGCCGACGCCGCGGTGTTCGCCGAGGTGTTGGCGCGCTACAGCGTTTATTATCAGCCGGGCGCCGACGGCCGCGCGCCGGCCTTGCGCCGGCGTTTGCAAGGCGGCGCGGCGCCGAAGGTGCGCGAAACGGCCTGACATTTTCGGCCTGGACCGCTGGAAGCCCCAAGCTGCAAGCTGCTATGGTGCTTCGTTGCTCCGAAAAACGAGGCCAGCATGACTCCAGTCGTTGCAGTGATCGCGCCCGGCATGATGGGCGCGGCGGTCGGCAAGCGGCTTGTCGACAACGGCGTCAAGGTGCTCACGTCGCTCAAGGGACGCAGCGGCGAAACTGCAGCGCGGGCCAAGGCCGCCGGCATGGCGGCGGTCAGCGACGAAGAGATCGCGGGCAGCGACTTTTTTCTGTCGATCCTGCCGCCCGGCGACGCGCTTTCCCTGATCGAGCGCTTTGCGCCGGCGCTCAAGGCTTCGAACGCCAAGCCGGTCTACGTCGATTGCAACGCCATCAATCCGGCGACGGTCGAGCGTGTCGCCGCGGCGATTGCGCCGACCGGCTGTCCGTTCGTCGACGCCGGCATCATCGGCTCGCCGCCCACCCCCCTCCCTAATCCTCCCCCGCAAGCGGGGGAGGGAAAATCGATGAACCCTCCCCCGCAAGCGGTGGAGGCAAGGGTGGTGGGAAGTCCGCGCTTTTATGCCTCCGGCCCGGCGGCCCCGCGTTTCGCCAGCCTGCGCCAATACGGCCTAGACATCCGCGTTCTCGACGGCGCGCTGTGCGCCGCGTCGGCGCTGAAAATGTCATATGCGGGCATCACCAAGGGCACGCAGGCGATCGGCGCCGCCATGATGCTCGCGGCAACGCGCGCCGGCTCGGCCGATGCCTTGTTCAAGGAGTTGCAGGGCAGCCAGAAGGAGATGCTGGCGTGGTTTCAACGCGCGCTCGCTTCGATGCCGCCCAAGGCCTACCGCTGGGTCGCCGAAATGCACGAGATCGCCGGCTTCGTCGGCGACGATCCGACCGCCAGCGAACTCTACCAAGGCGCCGCGCATTTTTACGAGCGCATCGCCGAAGATTTCGACGGCCGGAAGAAGGACGTCGCGGCACTCAAGGAATTTTTGAACAAATGATACTTATTTGTTCAACCACCGCCGGGCAAACCCCAGCAAACCTTGCGGCAGGAAAATGATCATGACGATGAAGATGATGCCGAGCGGGATCAGATAGGGAAACTGATCGCCGAAATATTCCGACAGGAATTGCCGCATCAGCTGGAAGAAGCCGGCGCCGACGAT
>JASHWN010000484.1 GCA_030044035.1 Xanthobacteraceae bacterium | reverse complement strand
GCGCCAGCGCGTAGCTCACCAGCGCACCGTCGGCGAGCTTGCCGATGCAGCCCGCCGGATCGCAGGCGATGCCGGCGCCGAGCGAGCCATCGCGAACGTCGCGGCCATCGGCATCGGCGGCGAGCCATTCGCGAATGGCAAACGTGTCGCTGCCGGTTCGATGGAACGACAGCTTGCCGTCGGCGCTGCGTACCGCGACGGCGCGGCCGTCCGACGCAACCAGCACGTCCGGGCGCGGCGTGCGCGCGGCCACGATCACCGCGATGACGACGAGCGCCGCGCCGCTCCAGCGCAGCGGCGTCTTGAACAGCGCCATGACGAGCAGGGCCGCGGTCGCCAGCAAAAGCGGCCCGGTGCCGAACAGCGCGACGCGGCCGTAAGCGCCGGGCAGGCTCGCCACCCACAGCGCCACCCAGTCCATCCATTCGATGCCGTAGCCCATCTGCCGCCAGCACTCGGCATCGAAGCCGAACGGCATCGCCACCACGCCCAAAATACCCATCGGCATGACCCAGGCGGAGACGACCGGCATGGCGAGCAGGTTGGCGAGCACGCCATATGGCGACAGCCGATGAAAATGAAAGGCGGCGTACGGCATGGTGGCGCAGCCGGCGAGCAGCGAGGCGATCGTGAGCGCGATGATCTCGTTGACGCCCCACAATGCCGCGCGGGCGCCGAGCGAGGAATCGGCGCCGGCCTTGATGCGCAGCGCGCCGCGCTCGTAGCCGGCAATCAACGCCAAGGTCGCGGCAAACGACATCTGAAAGCTCGGATGCACCACCGCCTGCGGCGCGAAGAACAGCACGAGGAGCGCGGCGATGGTGACGGTGCGCATGGTCAGCGTCGGCCGATCGAGCATCACCCCGATCAGCACCACGGCGATCATGATGAACGAGCGCTGCGTCGCCACCTGGTTGCCGGACAGCACCAGATAAAAGGCGGTGACGACGAGCGCCGCAAACGCCGCCCATTTCTTGATCGGCGCGCGGTCGCGCAGACCCGGGATCAGCGCCAGCAAGGCGCGGAAGATGAAAAAGATCACGCCGGCGACCACTGCCATGTGGTAGCCGGAGATCGAGAGTACGTGGCCGATGCCGGACACGAACATGGCGTCGTAGAGATGCGCGTCGATGGCGTCGCGCCGGCCATTGATCAGCATTGCCGCGATGGCGCCCTCGTCGCCGGGCAGCACGGCGCGAATGCGGGCATCGATCGCGTCGCGCAGCCGCTGCACGAGCGCGTCGGCGCGCTGCAGCACGCCTGGCGCGGCCGGCGGCACCAGCACATTGATGGCGCCGCGCACAAAACCCGAGGCGCCGATCTCCTGAAAATAGAGATCGCGGGCAAAATCGTAGCTGCCGGGCTCGAGCGGCTGCAGCGGCGGATCGAGCGCGGCCTTGACCTCGACAAACGAGCCCGGCGCCGGCGCCATGCCGCGCTTGACCGAAAGCCGCACGCGGGCCGGCTTGACGTCGAGGCGGGCGCCATCGATGCGGTCGACGCGCAGCACGAAGCGATCGGTGTGCTGGCTCTCCTCGCGCAGCTCGACAAAACCGGCGACGGTCACGCCGCTTGCCGCGAAGCGCAACACCGGATGCGCGATGCGTGCGGTGTGGATGCTGGCGACGGCAAAGCCGGCGGCGATGGCAAATAGGCCGAGCGTAAGAACGAACGCAGCGGTGTGGCGCCGCAGGAGCACCGCGCCGGCAGCGAAAGCCGCGGCGAGTGCCGTCGGCGCCCACCACATCGGCTCGCGATCCGCCGTGAAGTAGAGAACGATGCCGAAGCCGAAGCTCACGGCGAGCCAGGGCAACAGCCGTCCGGCCGCAATTTCCGCGGCGGCCCATTTGCCGAGCTGGTCGCCAATCAGAAAGCCGCTCTGCGGCCACAGCACCCCAGGAAGCGGGCGCGCGCCGCCGACCGGCCAGGTCTGCGCCCGGCTCGGCGCCCGCACTTGCGGATTGTTCTCGTGTGTCACTTGCGCGCCCCCGCGCGCTCTACCGAGAGAGGAAGCCTACACGAGGAAAGCGGCGGGTGGAGCCGGTACGGAAGAGGAACGGGGAAAAGTCACGTGCCGGCGATTTTCGCCCAGCTGTCGCGCAGGCCAACCGTCCGATTGAACACCGGGCGCTCGGGCGTTGCATCAGGGTCCGGGCAGAAATAGCCCTGGCGTTCGAACTGCACCGCCGCGCCAGAATTTCTGCCAGCCAGCGCCGGCTCGATCCGCGCGTCGGCGATCACTTCCAAGGAATTTGGATTGAGATCGGCGGCAAAGTTGCCGGCGTTCGGATCGGGACGCGTGAACAGTGGATTGTAGAGCCGGACCTCGGCGGTACGAGAATCGGCCGCCGAAACCCAGTGCAAGGTTGCCTTGACCTTGCGGCCATCCGGCGCGTTGCCGCCTTTGGTCGCCGGATCGTAGGTGCAGCGCAGCTCGACCACCTCGCCGGCTTCGTTCTTTTTCACTTCACGGCAGGTGATGAAATAGGCATAGCGCAGCCGCACCTCGGCGCCGGGCGACAGCCGGAAAAATTTTTTCGGCGGATTTTCCATGAAGTCGTCGCGTTCGATGTAGAGCTCGCGGCCAAAACGCAGGCGCCGGATGCCGGCCGCCGGATCGTCCGGATGATTGAGCGCCTCCACTTCTTCGCTCTGCCCTTCCGGATAGTTGTCGATCACCACCTTGAGCGGCCGCAGCACGGCCATGCGACGCATAGCGGTCTTGTTGAGATGCTCGCGGATGGAGAATTCGAGCATTGCCATGTCGACCACGCTGTTGGCTTTGGCGACGCCGACGCGCTTGACGAAATCGCGGATCGCCGCGGACGGCACGCCGCGCCGCCGCAGCCCGGCGAGGCTCGGCATGCGCGGATCGTCCCAGCCGGCGACATGGCCGCCGCGCACGAGCTCCGTCAAAACGCGCTTCGACAGGATCGTGTAGGTGAGATTGAGCCGCGCGAACTCGTACTGATGCGG
>JASHWN010000483.1 GCA_030044035.1 Xanthobacteraceae bacterium | reverse complement strand
CCTGCCATTACCCCGGCTCCTCCATCGTAAATCCCACCGAGAGCGTCACCTGATAGTGGCGCGCCTTGCCGTTTTCGATGTGGCCGAAGGTGCGCATCACCTCGAACCAGCGCAGATTGCGCAGGGTCTTGTGGGCGCGGGCGATGGCGGTCGATCGCGTCGGAAATACTCTCCGAAAGCACTTTCCGGGCCGGCATGCTATGCTGCGGGTAGTGACCGCTCGGAACGATCCACCGCCTATTTCGACACGACGAAACCATGCGGATGAGAGTCGATCATGCGGCCGATGCGGTCTACCTCAACCTGACCGACCGACCGATCAAGGACAGCGAGGAGATCGCTGACGGCATTGTGGTCGACTACGACGAGGAGGGCCGTATCGTCGGAATTGAAATCCTCGACGCGTCCAGGCGCACCGCAGAGCCGACCGCACTCAAGCAATTCAGCTTCGAGGAAGCCTAGTATTGTGTGTGGGTTAGCCGCGCAGCGGCGTGACCCATCGGTTTCCCGGCGTGTATCGAATCACGCCGCCACTCAACGCTGCGTCAATCCGCGCTACTGACCTGCAGATGACAAAAAGTGATGACTTAGTAAGATTGCGCCGCGGGCTCACCAGGGTACTTTCGGAGAATGACTGCGCGGGCACGATACGACCAACCGTCTCCATCCATTCCCGAGCCGCGGCCGGTGCTGCTGGCTGCGGTGCGCGAATTTGTGTGCGAAGCCATCGACTGCGCGGGAGTGGTGCGCGTCTGCTTGATCGGCTCGCTGACCACGAACAAACCGGTACCGAAGGATGCCGATGTCCTCGTCACAATCGACCGCGGCATGGAGCTGACGAAACTGGCCCGTGCCGGCAGGCGCCTGAAGGGGCAGGCACAGAGAATCAATCTCGGCGGCGACATCTTCTTGGCCGATGCGGCGGGGCGTTATCTCGGCCGCATCTGCCACTATCGCGAATGCCATCGGCGCGTGCTCTGTCGCGCGCGCCATTGCGGCTTGCGCGATCATCTCAATGACGATCTTGATGTCGTGACGCTTTCCGGCGAACTGATCGCCGCGCCGCCGATTGAACTGTGGCCCGACGTGATACGACGCGTGCCGGTGCCGCCTGATGTGGAGGCGATCGTGCTTGCCGAGCTGGAGCGCAGCAATGCGCAGCCCCGATGAGCGACGCGAAATCCGGGGCAGGGCTTGGGGTTCGGCCCGGCTTTCGCTGCCGCTCAATCCGGGCCAGAGCCGGCTGTGGATAGGTCTGCCGGGCGGCGGAACAGCGCGGTGGTTTCGGGTAGGCTGACCGAGCTTCCTCTCCATTCATCCGAGGTGTGCGATGGCGCAGACCGATACGGCGATCATTCGCGCCGCGCTCGACGGGGCGACCTACCGGGACATTGAAATCGAGGCATCGAAATCGCTCTACAAGCTTGCCGAGGCGATCGTGTCGGCCTTTGGCTTCGATTTCGATCACGCCTTCGGCTTTTATGGCGGCGATCCATTCGCGAGAAAGCGCGCGCAGCCGCGTTATGAGCTGTTCGCCGACATGGGCGAGGCCGATCCAGACGTGCGTGGCGTCAAGAAAACGAAAGTCTCCGAGGCGTTCCCGACCATCGGACGTTCGCTTGTTTTCCTGTTCGATTACGGAGACGGATGGCAATTTCGTGTGAAGCTCGAGGCGAAAGGCTTAAAACTCGCAAAGACGCGCTATCCCCGTGTCGTCGCGAGCCAAGGCGAGGCGCCCGAGCAATATGCGGACCCCGACGAGATGTCGGACGAGGATCAGCCGCGCTACGGCTACAACTTGGTGACGGGGCAGAAAATAAAAATAGGGTGACGTCGGCCACAGCCCGGTTGCCGTAGTCCAATCCTATTGCGGCTCGCACGCGCGCACCTGCGCGCCGTGCGCTTCGATCTGGCCCGATCGCTGAGGATGATCTCCGACGCGCCGCGGTAGAGGGCGACGCGGCCGGTGGCGTCGGTGGTCGTGCCGTTGGGCTCATCGACGTTGGGGAATTTGCCGGCGCCGCTTTCGAAGATACCGCCGGCGAAGGGATTTCTGCGCTTTCGCTCCGCTCAACCCATCCTGCGCGCTAAGCCGGCCCCATCAATCCGATCCCATGGCGGCGCGCACGCGCGCCTCATTGGCTGCCAGCCATGCCAGGCGTTTTTCGGCGAGAGTTTTGTCCCAGAACAAGTCTTCCCAATCGTTCGCGCGAGCCAAATAGCTGCGCGAAGTGAACGCGGAGAAATAGGATCCCCACCGCGACAACCGGTCTTTCATCGATTTCTCGATGGTTTCGGCGCATTCCTTTTCGTCGCGCTCGCACAAGCCATAAAGAATATCGAGCGCGGCGCTCTGCTGCGGCGCGCCGATCAGACGATAGCCTTCCTTGGCGTCGGCAATGATCACGCGCCAATGGGGAAAGCAGTTCCACAGAAACTGCGCCCAGCCGCCATTGCTGATGTTGTATTCGACGCGCGCGAACGCCGGCATCATCCTGATCTCAATGGCGGGTGGAATTTGCTGGTTGACGCGCTCGTACCAGGTCGGGCCGTCCGGATAATTCCGCTCGAGCCAATCCGAGATCATCTTCTCGACGCGTTCGCCGTCCGACATGACGCGTGCCGCCCCTAACGCGCAACTTGACATTTTATGAACAAACCATGAACAACGACCAAAGTCAACGGCGCCATGCGCGCCGTCCTCGCGATCAAACCGCTCGGCTCGAAAGATACCGGGCGGGGGCTATTTTGCTTTGATCTGGGCCGGATCGTTGACGATGATCTACGCTGCGCCGCGGTAGAGGCGGATGCGGCCCGGTGACGTCGACGGTCCAGCCGTTGGAGCGATGCCGCTCCGCGGATATGCGCCGTCGCAGCGTTCGGGATGGACCATGGCCGACGGCGCAAAGACGTTGCTCATGCTCTCCGGCGGGCCTGATTCGGCGACGCTGGCCAGCCTCGTTGATCGCGAACTGCCGGCCGGCGCCAAAGCGGCCGCGGTCTACCTGTGCAGCGGTCACCCGGTGGACGACCGGCAGATCGACGCCGCTAACCGCATCCTCGGCCGGATCGGCGGCCGGCTCGAAATCATCGTCGTCACCGAGTTCCTGAACGCGATCCATGCCGACCCCGTGATGCGGCAGGCGGCGGCCCCGTTCGTGCCGTTCGGCGGCGCCATCGCGCTCTCGATCATGACCTTGTACGCGATCAAGTCACGCTCGGCCGCCGTCTACGTCGGACTCCATCGCGAGGACGTTGAAGAACGGCAAGAATTTGCTCGGCAATCGATCGATCGGCTGGAATCTCTGGCCGCCGCCGACCGCCACGATGCACCGAAAATCATCACGCCCTTCCTCGACATGACGAAGGCCGAGGTCCTGAAATTGGGGGCGTCGATGGACGTTCCCTACGCGCTGACGTGGAGTTGCGCGCGCGCCGATGCGATCCATTGCGGGCAATGCGGATCGTGCCGCGCGCGGCGCCGCGGCTTCGCCGATGCCGGCCTCGCCGACCCGACGCGTTATCGCGCCTGACGGCCGCCGGGTGCTGCCGACTTTGCTCACTCGCCGGCCGCTTCTAATGGTTGCTACGGGCTATTTCGTTTTGATCTGGCCCGGATCGTTGAGAATGATCTCCGGCGCGCCGCGGTAGAGGCGGATGCGGCCGGTGACGTCGACGGTCTTGCCGTTGAGCGCATCGACATTGGGGAATTTGCCGGCGCCGCTTTCGAAGATGACGGCGGCGAACGGGTTGTTCGGATAGCGTCCGCCGATGTCGATGAAGGTGGCTCGGCCCGAGGCTGCGTGATGGACCTCGGCGACCACGCCTTCGACCGTCACCTGTTCGCCGACGTGGTCCTTCGCCGCTGCGGGCGCGATCGTCGGCGTCTGCGCCAGCACGGGCGCCGCCGTCGTAGCAAACAAAACAGCAAGGGCAAGCCGTCGCATTTGCCGTCAACCTTCCCCTAAGACCGTACCCTGCCGCCATCCACATTGAGCGTCTGACCCGTCATGAACGCTGCGTCGTCGCTGGTGAGAAACGACAGCGCGCCGACGAGGTCGTCCGGCACTTCCACGCGCTTGATCGCCTGCAGGCTGGCGACGGCGGCAAATTCCTCGTCCATGCTGGCGAAGGCGGGGCGCGGCCGGCGCGCGATAGTGCCCGGCGAGCGCGTCAGCCCAGGCGCGATGGCGTTCACCGTGATGCCGTCGGCGGCGAGGTCGCCGGCGAGGCCTCGCGTGAAGCCGATGACGCCGCCCTTCGACGCAACGTAATGGGCAAAGCCGGTGGTCACCGAGCCGAACGTGCTCGAGGCCATGTTGACGATGCGTCCCCATTGGCGCGCCCGCATGCCGGGAACGAAGGCGGCAGTGACCAGGAAC
>JASHWN010000482.1 GCA_030044035.1 Xanthobacteraceae bacterium | reverse complement strand
GCGGCGCGCGTCACCGGCTCGGGGGCGTTGAAGTTGGTGCTCTGCTGCGGGCTCGTGCCGGTGAAATCGACCTTGGCTTCGCGCTTCTTTTTGTCGACCGCGATGCGCACTTTGATGCGCGCGCCCTGGTCGGTCTCGATTGCGAACGCGCTGTCGTGCAGGCGGTCGAGCACGCGGCGCACGCTTTCGGCGGCATTGTCCTGGACCTGGCGCATATAGGCGCGCACCACCGGCAGGGTGAAATGGCGCACCATCTTGCGCAATTCCTGCACGCCCTTTTCGTTGGCGGCGATCTGCGCCTTGATGTCGCCTACGTTCTGCTGCGGATTGCGCGCCGGATATTTGGCGCCGGTGAGCAGTGCGTATAATTGCTTCTCGTGGAAACGGCCGCGGTCGACCAGCTTGAAATTGTCGATATAGACGCCTTCCTGCTCGATGTTGGTGGCGTTCGGCGTCATCGAGCCCGGCGACATACCGCCGACGTCGGCATGATGGCCGCGCGAAGCGACCCAGAACAGAATCTCCCCGCCCTTTTTTTCCGTCATCCTGAGGTGCCCGCGCGCAGCGCGGGCCTCGAAGGATGCGGCGCCTCGGCCGTCGCCCTTCGAGGCTCGCTTCGCTCGCACCTCAGGGTGACGGTCCAATGTGTTGAAGACAGGAGTGCAGACCGTGATGTCCGGCAGGTGGGTGCCGCCGTTGTAGGGCGCGTCGATGGCGTAGACGTCGCCCGGGCGGATCCGGCTCTTGTTCTCGCGGATGATGGTCTCGACGGCGCGGTCCATGGAACCGAGATGCACCGGCATGTGCGGCGCGTTGGCGACCAGCAAGCCGTCGGCGGCAAAGACTGCGCAGGAGAAATCGAGGCGCTCCTTGATGTTGACCGAATAGGCGGTGTTCTGCAGCGCCACGCCCATCTGCTCGGCGATCGACATGAACAAATTGTTGAACACTTCGAGCATCACCGGATCGGCCTTGGTGCCGATGGCGCGCGCCCGCGCGAGCTTCTGCACCCGGCGCAGCACCAGGTGATTCTTTGCCGTCAGCTCGGCCTGCCAGCCGTGCTCGACCACGACCGTTTGATGCGGTTCGATGATGATCGCCGGACCTTTCACCTTGTGACCGGGCACGAGGCTGTCGCGCGTATAGACTGGCGCGCGTTGCCACTTGCCGCCGGAGAAAAAGCGCGTGCGCCGCGCCGGCGCCGGAAGCTTTGCCCGTGTCGTCTTGAGTTTCGGTTCTTTGAACTGTGCGCCGCCGCCGACCGCCTCGACCGAAACGGCCTCGATGACCAGCTCCTTGTCGCGGTCGATGAAGCCGAACTGCGCCTTATGGGCGCGTTCGAAAGCGGATTTCATTTTGGCAAGCGTGCCAGCTTCGACGATGAGCGGCGTGTCGGTGCCGGCGTAGCGGATATGGGCGCGCACGTGCACCTTGATCTTGTCCGCAGCGACGCCCTGGCTTGCCACTTCGGCGATGGTGTCGCGCGCAAGTGTGCTCGCGATTTTCTGCACGATCGCGCGCGCCTCTTCCCCGAACGGCTCCTCGATCGCCTGCTGGCGCACGCTGCGGATATCGGCAAGGCCCATGCCGTAGGCGGACAGGAGCGACGACAGCGGATGGATGAGCACGCTCGTCATGCCGAGCGCGTCGGCGACCAGGCAGGCGTGCTGGCCGCCGGCGCCGCCGAAGCAGTTGAGCGCGTAGCGCGTGACGTCGTAGCCGCGCTGCACCGAAATCTTTTTGATCGCGTTCGCCATGTTCTCGACCGCGATCCTGATAAACCCGTCGGCAACCTGCTCGGCGGAGCGGCCGTCGCCGATCTGTTTGGCAAGCGCCGCGAACGCGGCGCGCACCGCGTCGGCATCGAGCGGCAGATTTTGTTCCGGTCCGAAAATCTTCGGAAAGAAATCGGGAATGAGCTTGCCGTCCATCACGTTGGCGTCGGTCACGGCGAGCGGCCCGCCGCGGCGGTAGCATTTCGGGCCCGGATTGGCGCCGGCCGAATCCGGGCCGACGCGAAAGCGCGCGCCGTCGAAGTGCAGGATCGAGCCGCCGCCTGCCGCCACGGTGTGAATGCGCATCATCGCCGCGCGCATGCGCACGCCGGCGACTTCGGTCTCGAAGGCGCGCTCGTATTCGCCGGCGTAATGCGACACGTCGGTCGAGGTGCCGCCCATGTCGAAGCCGATGAGCCGGTCGAAGCCGGCTTGCCGGCCGGTTTCGGCCATGCCGACGACGCCGGCCGCCGGCCCGGACAGGATCGCGTCCTTGCCGCGAAACAAATCCGCCGCGGTGAGCCCGCCCGACGACATCATGAACATGAGGCGGGGTTCTTCTCCCCACCCCGCTGCGTCGCTGCCGCGACGCGGCGACCCGCCCGCTGCAGGGGAGGGTGAAGGATTTAATTGCTCTGCCACCTGCGCGACGTAGCGGCGCAGGATCGGCGACAGATACGAGTCGACGACCGTGGTATCGCCGCGGCCGACCAGCTTGATCAGCGGCGACACTTCGTGGCTCGCCGACACTTGCGCAAAGCCCAGTTTGCGCGCCAGCGCGGCGATGCGTTTCTCGTGATCGCTGTAACGGTAAGCGTGCATCAGCACGATGGCGACGGCGCCGATGCCGTCGGCCCTGGCGCGTTCGAGTTCGACGCGCACCGCGCCGAGGTCGAGCGCGCGCTCCACCGTGCCGTCGGCGCGCACGCGCTGGTCGACCTCGGCGACGCGCTCGTACAGCATGCCGGGCTTGACGATGTGC
>JASHWN010000481.1 GCA_030044035.1 Xanthobacteraceae bacterium | reverse complement strand
CGGAAATTCCCGAAGTGATCGACGACGACGGCACCCGCGTGCGCGTCGTCTGCGGCGACTTTTACGGCCGCCGCGGCCCGGTCGAAGGCGTCGCCGCCGATCCGCGCTATCTCGACGTCTGGGTGCCGCCGAACCGCAAGAAATCGCTGCCGGTCGAACTCGAGCGCCATGCCTTCGCCTATGTGTTCGAAGGCTCGGGCAGCTTCCGCGCCGCATCAAAGCCGTTCGGCGTGTTGACCGAGAAGACGGACGGCAACGGCGAGACGCTGGTGCGCGAACAGACCGGCAATCGCTCGCTCGTTCTGTTCGACTCCGGCGACGAGGTGACGGTGCAAGCCGGCGAGCACGGCATCCGCTTTCTGCTCGTCTCCGGCAAGCCGATCCGCGAGCCGGTCGCCTGGTACGGCCCGATCGTCATGAACACCAAAGCCGAGCTGCAGCAGGCGTTCGACGAACTGCACGCCGGGACGTTTATCAGGTAGCTTTTCCGTCACCCTGAGGCGCTCGGCGCGGAGCGCCGAGCCTCGAAGGGCGACGGCCCGGGCGCCTCGGCCGCATCCTTTAGCTTTTCCGTCACCCTGAGGCGCTCGGCGCGAAGCGCCGAGCCTCGAAGGGCGACGGCCCGGGCGCTCGGGCCGCATCCTTCGAGGGCCGCTTCGCGGCCGCCTCAGGATGACGGTTTGCAGCAAGCGTCGCGCGTAGGACCGGTCAGCTCGCGCGTGTGCGCCTGAACTTTTCGATCACCATGTCGGCGCCCTCCTGCAGGAGCTTATCAAGCGTCGCGTCGGTGAGCGCGGCGATGACTTTCAGCTCGCGCCATTTCTCGACCTGCAAATGAACGACGGCGGTCTTTCGACCGCGCCGCGTTTGCGGCTGAATCGTCCCCTGCTTCGGCATGCGCGCCATGCCGATGTCGTGCACGGCATGAACTGGCAACGTCAAGCAGTTGCAACACTATGGCCATTGATATAGTGCTTAATTACTACCACTGCTTGACTTCATCCACTTGCACAGCAGCGGAGCAGACAACCGTGGGCCGCAGCAAGCACGCAAATCCGATCGACCCGTACATCGGCAATCGCGTCCGCATGCGGCGCCTCATGCTCGTAATGAGTCAAGAGGCGCTCGGCGACGCCATCGGCGTCACCGCCCAACAAATCCGGAAATACGAGAGCGGAGCAACCCCGATCGTCGCAAGCCGGCTTTACGACCTCGCCCAAGTGCTGAAGGTGCAGCCCGAATATTTTTTCGCAGGTGCGCCGCAAAGCGGCAAGATAAAACTTTTGCCAAGTCCGCCGGGCCTCAAGCTTTTAGACCAGTTCCCCGACGCGGTTGAAGATTACACGCTGGTCCAGTGCTTCCTGAGAATCAAAGATCGCCAGATGAAACGCCATATCGTCGCGCTCGTTCAATGCGTCGCGAATAACCAGTGATTCAAAGCTGCGGCAGTCCAACCTGATCAGCTCGTAGCCCGGATTGAGCACAGCGAAATCCGGGAACGGGGGAGTCCAGTCCTAAGCAATCTCGGCTCGATAGGAAAAGAAGGCGCACGCGTTTCCGCGCCACTGCGTTCTCCGATCAAAATTTTTGAGGAAGCCTATTTGTGGCGCGGTTAGTTCGCCTCCTCTTTGGCAAGGTCTTTGATTTGCTCGCGGCTCATCAACTGGCCCGAAGGACTTCGTATTTCAAGAATTTTTTCGTCGCTCGCTTCCAGTTGTTGGATTAAGGCCCAAGCCGCAACTGCAGAGTCCTCTTTGGCGACACCATGCGCAAGGTCGATGGCCGCCGGCCCGGTAAATCCCTGCAACAAACTTCTTCCCGCCGATGAACGCTTCAGGCGCTCGCGCTGGGACGCGCCGATACGGCCTCGTGCCAGCGCCGCACATGGACCAGCTCGTCCGGCACCGCGAGCTTTGACACGCGCATGAAATCGACCGCGATAAAGGCGGTGATGTCGGCGACACTGTATTGCGCGCCGGCAACGAACGGGCGTCCGTTCAACTCGCCATCGAGAAAGCGCAGAAAGTCGAACACGCGCGGCTTGTTGGCCTCGCCCCATTGGGCGACCTGCGGGTCGACCATGATTTTCATCGCCGGATGCAGATGCTGGAAGACGGTTGCGACCGGCAGAAACAGGTGAAACTCGACGCGCCTGTTCCACATCTCGACCAGCGCGCTTTGCAGCGCGCCGCGGCCGAACAGCGGCGGATCGGGCTGCAACGCTTCGAAGTAGCGGCAGATGGCGATCGACTCGGCGATGACCGTGCCGTCGTCGAGCACCAATGCCGGCACCCGCTGCATCGGATTGATCGCCGTATAGGCGTCCGAGCGCTGCTGCAATTTGCCGAGATCGACCTGCTCGGTCGGCACAGTAATGCCCTTCTCGGCAAGGAAAACGCGCACCCGCCGCGGATTGGGCGCGCGGCCGCCATCGTAAAGCTTCATCGCATCGCCTCGCTATATGGCCTTGAGCCATTGAGCCTATCGCGGCGGCGCGGCGTCGGCCAGCGATCAGCGCAGCACGAGACGGTGTAGCCGCGCCGGCCGGTGCCCGAAAGATGAA
>JASHWN010000058.1 GCA_030044035.1 Xanthobacteraceae bacterium | reverse complement strand
CAAGCCGCTCGGCCTGTGGTTTCCGGTGGATATCTCCACTGCGTCGCGCGCCACCATCGGCGGCATGACGGCGAACAATTCCTGCGGCGCGCGCTCGCTGCGCTACGGCAATACGCGCGAGAACGTGCTGGCGATCGACGCCGTGCTGGCTGACGGCACCCGCGCGCATTTCGGCCGGCTCGGCGACGCCAGAACCGGCGTGCCGGTCGCGCTGCAGCGCGACCTGCTCGCCATCGCCGCGCGCGAGGCAGCCGAGATCGAGCGCCGCTTTCCAAAGGTGCAGCGCCGCGTCGGCGGCTACAATCTCGATGCGCTCACGCCCGGCCGCAATGACATCAATCTTGCGCATCTGCTGGTCGGTTCCGAAGGCACGCTGGCGTTTTCGACCGGCATCGCGCTGAAGCTGTCGCCGCTGCTGGGCCGGCGCGCGCTCGGCGCCTGCCATTTCGGCGGCTTTCACGAAGCGATGACGGCGGCGCAGCACATCGTGCGGCTTGGCCCGATCGCGGTCGAGCTGATCGACCGCACCATGCTCGGCCTCGCCCGCGACATCGCCATGTACCGGCCGACCGTCGATGCGTTTCTGCACGGCGATCCCGAGGCGATTCTGTTTGTCGAGTTTGCCGAAGACGATTGGGACGAAAACCTGCGCCGGCTCAAGCGGCTTTGCGAACTGCTCGGCGATCTCGGCCTGTCGTGGTCGAACACCGGCGCCAAGTGGGGCGGCGTGGTCGAGGTGCGCGATGCCAAACTGCAGGCCGGCATCGGCGAGGTGCGCACCGCCGGGCTGAACATCATGATGTCGATGAAGGGCGCGGGCAAACCGGTATCCTTCGTCGAAGACTGCGCCGTGCCGCTCGAAAACCTCGCCGATTACACGGCACGGCTGTCCGCGGTGTTCGAACGGCACGGCACGCGCGGCACCTGGTACGCGCACGCCGCGGTCGGCTGCCTGCACGTGCGGCCGGTGCTCAATCTGCGGCTCGACAAGGACGTGCGCGCCATGCGCGCCATCGCCGAGGAAGCCTTCGCCATGGTGCGCGAATACAAGGGTTCGCATTCCGGCGAGCACGGCGACGGCATCGTGCGTTCGGAATTTCACGAAGCGATGTTCGGCAGCGAATTGGTGCACGCCTTCGAGGAGGTGAAGGACCGTTTCGATCCGCACGGCCTGTTCAATCCCGGCAAGATCGTGCGGGCGCCGAAATTCGACGACCGCACTCTGTTCCGCTACGGGCCCGACTATCACGGCGAGGCGATGGCGACCGCGCTCGACTGGCCGGCCTATCCGGGCGCCGGCGGCGGTTTTGCCGGCGCGGTCGAGATGTGCAACAACAACGGCGCCTGCCGCGCGCTCGCCGGCGGCGTCATGTGCCCGAGCTACCGCGTCACCCGCGAAGAACGCGACTCGACGCGCGGCCGCGCCAATTCGCTGCGCCTTGCCATCACCGGCCAGCTCGACGCGGATGCGTTGACCTCCGACCAGATGGCAGAGACGCTGAAGCTGTGCGTCTCCTGCAAGGCCTGTCGCCGCGAATGTCCGACCGGCGTCGACATGGCGCGCATGAAGATCGAATTTTTGGCAGCGCGCGCGAAAACGCACGGCCTGTCGCTGCACGAAAGGCTGGTCGGCTATCTGCCGCGCTACGCGCCCTATGCGGCACGGGCGCCATGGCTCTTGAATTTGCGCGACCGCCTGCCGGGCGCGGCGACGCTATCCGAATGGTTTATGAGCTTTTCCGCGCGGCGGCCGTTGCCGCGGTGGCGGAGCGATTGGTTTGGCGCCACCAGTGAGCCATCACGCAACGGCCGTAGCGACGGGCGCGAAGTCGTTCTCTTCGCTGACACTTTCAATCGCTATTTCGAGCCCGAGAACCTCGATGCGGCGGTGTCGGTGCTCGACGCAGCCGGCTATCGAGTCCATTTGGCCGCGCCGAGCGACGGCGCGCGCCCACTGTGTTGCGGACGCACCTTTCTTGCCATCGGCAAAGTCGATCAAGCCCGGCGCGAAGCGGAGCGCACGCTCAAAGCACTTGCGCGTTTTATCGACCGCGGCGTTCCGGTGATCGGGCTCGAACCGAGCTGCATTTTCACCTTCCGCGACGAAATCCCGGCGCTGATCCGGAGCGATGCTGCCAAGCGCGTCGCCGACCGCACACTTTTGTTCGAGGAGTTTTTGGCGGACGAACATCGGGCCGGCCGGTTTGCGCTCGATCTCGCGCCGTTGAAAAAACGCGCGCTGCTGCACGGCCACTGCCATCAAAAGTCGTTCGGCGTCATGGGCGCGGTGGAAGCGACGTTGCGCCTGGTACCCGGACTCGACGTGACGCCGATCGAGTCAAGCTGCTGCGGCATGGCCGGCGCCTTCGGCTATCACGCCGACACAATCGAGGTGTCGCGCGCCATGGGCGAATTGTCGTTGCTGCCCGCCGTGCGCAAAGCGGATGCCGACGCCCTCATCGTCGCCGACGGCACCTCATGCCGGCAGCAGATCCGCGACGGCACCGGGCGTCAGGCAATCCACGCCGCGCGCGTGCTGGCGATGAGTCTCCAGCAGGATCGGCTTCCCGCCTGAACAATAGCTACCGCTCCCCCTGCAGCGCGCTTTCGTGCCAGCGCCGCAGCGCCAGGTAATTGAGCAGCGCCAACGCATAAAAGATCACGATGCCGGTGACGGAGAGCAGGATGAGCGCGGCGAACATGCGCGGAATGTTGAGGCGGTAGCCGGATTCGGTGATGCGGAAAGCGAGCCCGGAGCCGGCGCCGGCGGAGCCTGCGGCGATCTCGGCGGCGACCGCGCCAACCAGCGAGAGCCCGCCGGCGATGCGCAGGCCGGCCAGGATGTAGGGCAGCGCCGACGGCAGTTTCAGATTCCACAGCACGTCGAGCCGCGAGGCGCCGTAGAGCGCGAACAGGTCGGCGAGATTGCGGTCGACCGAATTGAGCCCGAGCGTGGTGTTGGCCAGCACCGGAAAGAACGCCACGATCCAGGCGCAGACCAGGACCGCGGTCGGCTGCTGCAGATAAACCAGAAGCAGCGGCGCAATGGCGATCACCGGCGTGACCTGCAGGATGACGGCGTACGGATAAAGCGAATATTCGACCACGCGCGACTGGTTGAACAAAACGGCGAGGCCGACGCCGCCCGCGGCGGCGAGCAAAAAGCCTTTGACCGTCGTGGTCAATGTCACCAGCAGCGATTGCCCCAACAGGCCCCAGTCGGAGATCAGCGTGCGCCAGACCAGAACAGGGTCGGGCAGCACGTAGGGCGGAATGTGCCAGGCCCGCACCACTGCTTCCCAGACCGCGAGCCCGAGCGCCAGCACCACGACCGGCAGCAGCACGCGCAGCGCGCGGTCGCGCCGCTCGCGCGGCGAAGAGGTCGAGCTCATTGGCCACCTCCCGCCATGGCGCGGCCGAGCGCGTCGGAGGCGCGGCGGCACAGGCCGGCATATTCGG
>JASHWN010000480.1 GCA_030044035.1 Xanthobacteraceae bacterium | reverse complement strand
CGGCAACCGCATCGACAAGCTCATTCTGTCCAACACGTCTGCGTATTTCCCCGACCGGTCGATCTGGGATGCCCGCATCAAGCTGGTGCGCGAGAAGGGCTTGGAGGGCATCGTCGACGCCAATATGGAGCGCTGGTTCACCAAAGGCTTTCGCGAACGCTCGCCGGCGGCCATGGCCAAGATGCGCGAAATGTTTTTGGCGACCAAAGTCGACGGCTATGTCGGCTGCGGCGAAGCGATCCGCGACATGGACCACCGGCCGCTGCTGTCGAAAATCACGGCGCCGACGCTGGTGATCGCCGGCAAACACGATCCGGCGACGACGCTCGAAGCCGGCGAGTTCATCCAGGCGCACGTCCCGGACGCCAAGATCGCCGTGCTGGAAGCCGCGCACATCTCCAATCTGGAGCAGCCGCAGGCCTATGCCGACACGGTGCTGGGGTTCTTGCTGAATTGACTTCGCGAACGAGGTGATCCTCAACGAGCGCGTCGGCGAGCGGCACCCACATATCGCCGGTGTCGCCGAAGCCATGAAGAAGCAGGACGGCTGGCCCGTTGCCGCCGCGGCGAACGTATTGCGTGCCGCCGGTCACCGCCATCTGCTTGGCGGCAAACGCTTCGGGCCAGGTGCCGATCGCCATGATGATATCCTTCGGTCAGCGTCGCCGCCGCCAACTGCGACGGGTCGGCTAAGGCGACCTCCTCGGCGAGGCCCCGCAGTCTATCTGATAAAGTCGATCGAAATCTCCGCGCCGCAATCCTTGCACATACCGTCGGAGATGCAGTCGTCGCCACCGATCCATTCGAACTGCCGAGCGCCGCAGAATGGACATGGCGGGTCTTCGTATTTCGGGTATTGGTCGACGCACTGCCAACGCGCGCGGGGCTGGGCAGAAAGCTGCGACAATGGATAAGGACGATTGACGGGCAGCCCCCAGTTGTTTTCCTCGAGCGCCGCGATCGCGGGAGCCAGCCTCTCCGCACTTGCGACTTCGGTATAAAGGCAGCGCACGGCACGCCTGATGACGGTGGCAAGCGGCGTGTCGGCGATCCGCTCCTCGCCATCGCGCGTAGCCCGGATGCGCCAGCCTGACGTGAAGGGCTCGGCTCGCTGATAGCGGTTGAGCAAGTCCTGAACACGCTCGTTGGCATTCGAGCCCGACAGCATGAGCCATCGGTCGCCGCCAATCCGCCGCGCCGTCCCATCGGGTCGCGCCGCCGCGGCGATCAGGTCATCCAGCTCGGCTATGTCGGCATCGCCGACGCGATGCCCGAAGTGGCAGTTCCGGCGTTTAAAATCGGCGATGTTGAAGCTGTAGAGAAAGCCCGGCAGCAGCAACGCCGCCTCCAACTCGAACAGTTTGACCCCCTTGATCTGCTCCATGTCGCACCGCTTCGCCTTTGGTTTGCAAGGCTCATCGCCGCCCGACCTAACGGCGACAGGTTTACACCGCGATAAAGAAGTACCGGGCATTGCAGGCGAAATGTGCGCCGGGCGCGCCGCAAGAGCCGCCGCACCGATCACGGAAATCGTGCGGTGTCGCGCCGGTTTCCTCGCAAAAAATCGGGCGAAATGCGATGTCCGTCTCGTGAGTTCGCTTTACAAAATCGTAATACGACCTTCATCGAACCGATTATAAAACGTAACAAGCCACCGCTATCTTGGCTATTCGGTAGGCAATCGGCCACTTTCACCCTCCAGCACTTCTTGCGTGCCGCATTGGTCGGCGCGGGAGCACAATGTTTGCAGGCGCAAAGTTGTGGCATCGCTCGCGCCGTATAGGTCGGCACAGGCGTCATGACTCGCGCGCATTTTTGCAGTTGTCTGTCTTCGCCATCGCATTGACTGCAGCGCTGCCGGCCAAGGCCGGGCCGTTCGATGCGGGTGTCGAGCGCTACCGGCCGTATCTTATCGCCGACATCGATCGGGCCCTGGCCGGAGCGCGCGACGTGCGCGCACGATTGACGGCGCAGGACGTTGTCGGCGCGCGAAAGGCCTGGATCGACGCCCGCGTCGGCTGGGAACGTTCGGAAGTCTTCACCGCCGTCTTCGTTCCGCGTTTGGATGCCGCCATTGATGCCTGGCCGGACGCGGTCGCGGGGTTCCACGGCGTCGAGGCCAACCTGTTCGGCGGCGAGCCGTCGGATGCGAGCGCAGCGACCGATGCGCTGATTGCCGATCTGGCCGACCTCGATGCGCAGGTCCACACCTTGCGGCTGACGCCTGAGGGCCTTCTCAACGGCGTCGCCCGACTGGCCTACGAGGTCGGCGACAGCAAAGTCGACGGCGGCGAATCGCGGATCAGCGGCACCTCGCTGAACGACATGCGCAACAATGTCGATGGCATCGATTTGGCCTATCGTACGTTGTTCGCGACAACGCTCGGTCCGGCCGATCCAAAATTGGCGAAGCAAGTCGGCAGCGAAATCGCGCAACTCAAGGGTCTCTTGTCGGTCCAGGATCTCAAGAGCGTGGACGCCGACACGCTGCGCAACGCCAGCGAAACGCTGATTGTGAGCCTGCAGGCGGCCGCGCCGAAGATCGGCCTCGCAATGCCGACGCTCGAGGACACCGGCCAATGAGTCGCCGCACAGGGCGTGCGGTCGTGTGGACGACCGCGGCGGCGCTGCTGCTGACGGCGGCGCTGCGCGAAGCGGCGTCTTTTCCACTTTACGGCCAGCAAACCGTGTTGCCGGCCGGCACCGAACTCAACGCCGATGCGCTGGACGCCCCGCGCGAGGTGTTCCACTCCGAAGCGATCGGCGGCCGCAAGTCCTATCTGGTCAATCTTGGCGATCTCGCCTTCAGCTCGCCGGCAATCCTCGGCGGGCTGGCCCGCCGGGCCGGCATCAGTTGCAGCACCTGCCACGTCAACGGCGCCGCCAATCCCAAGCTCTACATTCCGCACCTGTCGGCGCATCCGGGCACCTTCGACACCACCGGCGCGCTGTTCAATCCCAAGGCCGACAACAGCGTGTTCGATCCGGTGCGCATCCCGAGCCTTCGCGGCGCGCGCTATCTCGCGCCTTATGGCAACGACGGGCGCAGCGCGTCGCTGCGCGACTTCATCCGCAACGTCATCGTCGGCGAGTTCGCCGGCCCCGAGCCGCCGCCGGCAATCCTCGATGCCATGGTCGCCTACATTCGCGACATCGATTTCCTGCGCAACGTCAGCCTCGGACCCGGCGGGCGGCTGACGGCGCGCAGCAGCGACGCCGAGCGCCGCGGCGAAGCGCTGTTTGCCAAGCCTTTTCCGCACGATCCGGGCTTGAGCTGCGCGGCCTGCCACGTGCCATCCGCCGCCTTCGTCGATCATTTGCAGCACGATGTCGGCTCCGGCGGACTGTTCAAGACGCCGACGCTGCTCAACGCCGACTTCAACGCGCCGTATTTCCACGACGGCCGCTACGACACGTACGATCAGGTGGTGGCCCATTTCGACCGCGAGTTTGCTCTCAACCTG
>JASHWN010000479.1 GCA_030044035.1 Xanthobacteraceae bacterium | reverse complement strand
CAGGCAGTTCCTCACCAGGTCGCGCATCGTGATCTGGCCCTCGCCTTCCAGGTTCGGCGGCCGGGACTCCAGCCGCACCACGTGCGGCTGCTGCAACTGTAGTTCGGCGGCGTCTTCGCAGGTGATGATGCGTTCGTCGTCGTCGATGTAGCGGGTAAGACAGTTGAGCAGCGTGGTCTTGCCCGAGCCGGTGCCGCCGGAGATCAGCGTGTTGACGCGGCAGCGGCCGATCACCTTGAGAATCTCGGCGCCTTCCGGCGACACCGAGCCGAACCTGACCAGCTGCTCGAGCGTCAGCTTGTCCTTGCGGAATTTGCGGATGGTGAGCGCCGGGCCGTCGATCGCCAGCGGCGGCACGATGGCGTTGACGCGCGAGCCGTCGGGCAGGCGCGCGTCGCAGATCGGCGAGGATTCGTCGACGCGGCGGCCGACCTGGCTGACGATGCGCTGGCAGATGTTGAGCAGCTGCTGATTGTCGCGGAACCGGATGCCGGTCTTCTGAATCTTGCCGCCGACTTCGATGTACACCGTGCCGGAGCCGTTCACCATGATGTCGGCGATCTCGTCGCGGGCGAGCAGCGGCTCCAGCGGCCCATAGCCGAGCACGTCGTTGCAGATATCGTCGAGCAGGTCCTCCTGCTCGGAGATCGACATCACGATGTTCTTGATCGCGATGATCTCGTTGACGATGTCGCGGATTTCCTCGCGCGCCGAATCGGCGTCGAGCTTGGCGAGCTGCGCGAGATCGATGGCCTCGATCAGCGCCCCGAAGATCGTGCCCTTGACCTCGTAGTAGCTCTCCGAGCGCCGCGCATCGACCGCGGTCGGGATCGGCTGCGGCTTCTGGCCGCCGACATTGGGCTTGCCGGTCGGCGCGCCGACGATCGGCGCGCCGAGCCCCGCCGAGGGAAACGGCGTGCGCCCGGCCTCGCCGACGGCCGCGGCATTGGGCGGCGGCGGCGCGTTGACTGCCGGCATCGGCGCTGGCGGCTGTGGCGCAGCTTGCGGCCGTTGTTCGCCGCCGGGTATCGGACTTCCGTTGGTGGGACGCTTACCAAACACGACGCAACTCCCTCAACGCTTGCGCTTAGCGCAGCAGTTTCTCGATCAGCGGCGACAAGATCCCGGCGCGCTGCTTCTTCGGCACCGCCCGGCCGGTGAGCAGCTGACCGAGTTCGCGGAAAACTTCCGCAGTGCGGTGGCTCGACGAAATCTCGGCGATCATCTGGCCATTATTGGCCGCCGCGCCGAACAGCGACGGCTCGAACGGAATGGTCGCGACCGGCTCCTCCTCGAGCGCCTTGGCGAAGTCGGCGGCCTTGATTTCCGGCCGCTTCGGCACGCCGACCTGATTGAGGCAGTACACCGGGCGGTGGTCGTTCGGCCGCGCCACCTTGAGGAAATCGTAAATGTTCTTGGCGTTGCGCAGATTGGCAAGATCGGGCGCGGCGACGATAAGGATGTCGTCGGCGGCGACCAGGCTCTGCTTGGTCCAGCCGGTCCATTGGTGCGGCATGTCGAGCACGACGCACGGCACGGTGGCGCGCAGCGAGTCGAAGATGGCCTCGAAGGCGTCGGCGCCGAAATCGTAGACGCGGTCGAGCGTCGCCGGCGCCGCCAGCAGGCTCAAATGATCGGTGCACTTGGCGAGCAGGCGATCGACGAAAGCGGTATCGACGCGGTCGGGCGAGAACACCGCCTCGGCGATGCCCTGTGGCGGGTCCTGGTTGAAGTCGAGACCGGCGGTGCCGAAGGCGAGATCGAGATCGGTGACGACGGAGTCGAGCGTCAGATCGCGGGCGATGCTGAAGCCGACGTTATGGGCGACGGTCGAGGCGCCGACCCCGCCCTTGGCGCCGACCACCGCGATGATGCGGCCGACCGGCTTGGCGTCCGGCGCCGAGAATAGTCCGCACACCGAGCGCACGACCTGCAGCGCACCGACCGGCGAGATCAAGTAGTCGCTGATGCCGCGGCGCACCAGCTCGCGATAGAGCAAGACGTCGTTGGTGCGGCCGATGATGACGACGCGCGTGCCGGGATCGCAGACCTCGGCGAGCTGATCGAGGCCGGCCAAAATATCGTCGCCGCCGTTTTCCGATTCCAGGATAATGACGTTGGGCGTCGGCGCGCTGCGATAGGCTTCGGCGGCGGCGGCGAGGCCGCCCATCTGGATGCGCAGGTGCGCCTTGGCCATGCGCCGGTCCTCGCCGGCGGCCTGCACCGCCGCGGCGGTATCGACGGTCTCGCAGAACGCCTGCACCGAGACGCGCGGCGCCGGAGCGATCTGCTCGTCGCGGCCGACAATGTCGTCGGCAGCTTGCTCGACTGTTGCTTCGCTAGCCTGTCGCATGGTTGGCGGCGTCACTGCCCGATGTTCGAGATGCGTCCCGACGTGATGGTGGAGTTCTGATAGGTCGTCCCGGTGGCCTGGCCGGCGCGATAGTGTTCCAGCACCGTGGTGCGCCGCATGGCGTAGGCCGGCGTTTCGGCGCGCGGCTGCACCAGGTCGGCGGGATTGGCGACCATGGCGGCGAGATTGCGCTGCGTGGCGCAGCCGTAATTCCACGACGGCTGATTTTCGAAGTAGTCGCGGGTCATGCTCGGCCCGATGTCCTCGGGCCACAGCCCGCACGGTCCGGCTTGCGCCGCCATGTGCGGATAGGTGATGCGCACCGGCGCCAGCGTGCGCAGCGTCACCCGATAGGTGCGCACCACTATGCTCGCCGGCGGCACGCCGGTGGCGGCGAGGATCGATTGAATCTCGTGCATCGCCGCGGCCGACGATTGTTCGTTCGCGGTGCCGACCGGTACGTCGATGATGACGCCGCCGGTGGCCGCCTCGCGCCACGATTGGGCGAACGCCAGCACTTCGGCGCGCTGCTCCGGATTGAGCGAGCCGCGATTGACGCCGATGAACACCCGCAGCGTATGGTCCTTCTCGGTGATCGAGATCGGGTGGCGCAGCCGGTAGTCGTACGGCACGTCCGGCGCGGCGGTGATCGGCCGGTCGGTGTTGCAGCCGCAGACCAGCGCGGCGCCGCCGAGCGCAACCGCCGCCCGCAACAGCCGTGCCGCGCGCGCCGCGCGGCCGGCGACCTTGGTGCGGATGTGCTGCATCGATCGTCTCCTGCGGCGCCCCGTCAATCGAGGATGAAGCCGTACTTGCCGTAGTAGTTGTCCGGCGGCGGCTCGACCTTGCCGCCGACGCCGTAGATGCGATTGAGGCGCCCGAGCAGAACCTGCGCCGGATCGCTCGGGTCGGCGAACCCGTCGTCGGGCCGCGACAGATCCTTGTTGGCGACCGCGCGCACGATGTACGGCGTCACCAGAACCATCAGCTCGGTGCGTTGATTGATGTAATCGTTGCTCTTGAACAGCGGCCCCAAGATCGGCAGCTCCATCAGCCCGGGAAAGCCGTTGATGTTGTGCCGCGTGGAGTCCTGGATCATGCCGGCCATGGCCAGCGAGCCGCCGGACGGCAGCTCGACGGTGGTGTCGGCGCGGCGGGTGCGGATCGACGGCACCGTCGCCGTTGCGTTGGTGCCGGGCTCCGGGACGACCAGCGAATTGTTGCTGGACAGATCCGACACCTCGGTCATGACCTTGAGGCTGATGCGGCCGCCGCTGAGCACGACCGGCGTGAAATTGAGGCTGACGCCGAAGTTCTTGAACGTGATCGCCGGCTGACAGGTGACCGGCGCGCCGGGCGTCGATGAGGTGGCCGAGCAGGAATAGCCGTTGAGCACCGGGAATTCGCCGCCGGCGACGAAGGTCGCGGTCTCGCCCGAGATCGCGGTCAGGTTCGGCTCGGCCAGCGTGTGGATGACGCCGGCCTGCTCCATGGCCTGCAGCATGACGCTGATGTTCTGAAAGCTGCCGGTGATGTTGGATCCGCTCAGCGTCTGGCCGAACGCCGTGAACGGGTTGGTATTGTTGAAATTGACCACGGCGGTGCCGTAACTGAGGTTGCCGGCCAGATTGATGCCGAGTTGCTTGATCAAATCGCGTTCGACCTCGGCAACCGTGACTTTCAGCATGACCTGGTCGCGGCCGCGCACCACGATGGCGTTGACCACCTTGCTGCCCGATGCGACGGTGTTCGTCGTCCCCTCGTTGAGCAGCCGCACCGCGATGTCATAGGCCT
>JASHWN010000478.1 GCA_030044035.1 Xanthobacteraceae bacterium | reverse complement strand
GGTCAGGGGCGTTGCCGCGTTGCCGATGTCGATCTGGCCGCAGCAGATTTCGTACGGGCGGCAATCGAGCGCGGTCTGCTTGGTGAGTCCGGTAACGGCGTGCTTCGTGGCAGTGTAGGGCGCTGAGCCGGGGCGCGGCGTGTGTGCGGAGATCGAGCCGTTGTTGATGATGCGGCCGCCGCGCGGGCTCTGCGATTTCATGATCTTGATCGCTTCCTGGGTGCACAGGAACACGCCGGTCAGGTTGGTGGCGACCACCGCCTGCCATTTGTCGAGCGGCACCTGCTCGATCGGCATCGCCGGTGCGCCGATGCCGGCATTGTTGAAGAGGAGATCAAGCCGTCCATAGGTCTCCTTGGTCTTGGCGAACAGCGCCTTGACCGAGGCCGGGTCGGCGACGTCGGCCGGCACGACGAGGGTCGGACCGTTGGCCTCGCGCGCCACCTCCTCGAGCTTGTCCTGGCGCCGGCCGGTCAGCACCACGGCGTAGCCATTGCCCAGCAGCGCCAGCGCCACCGCGCGGCCCACTCCGGTTCCGGCTCCCGTCACCAATGCGATTTTTTGCGCGGTTTTGTTTGCCATGGCTGCCTCCGTAGTTTAGCCACGATCGTAGCCGGGATCGCGCCGGGCGCAATCCGGCGGCTAGCGCTTTCGGCGCTCCGGTCAGCTGGGGATGGCCAAGGTCCGGCTTTCAGCCGCCAGCCGCCAGCTCGAAACATCGCCGAGCATAACATCGGAGGCGGCTCGCGCCCGAGCTTGCAGCGTCGCCAAGCTTGGCGGATTTTCAGCATCCATGGCGTCAATGATCTGCTGAAGCACTTCGTGGGTGCGCTGCGAGCGGCGGGCGATTCCATCGAAATCGCCGATCACGCGAATGCCAAACGTGGCGGTGCCGAGCGCCGGAAAGCCGGCAGCTGCGCCCGTCACCAGATAGGTCAGACGCGTCGGCGCCGTTACGTGGTCGAGCCAGGCGCCAAGGAAGGCGGCGAGGGCAGCCAGGGTCAGTCCGAACAGGATCATCCCGAGCAATTCCAGCCGGGTCTCCATGCTCTGCATACGTCGTGCGGTCGTGCGATGATAATTGCACTGGTCGGAAAGCACGGCCTTCAGAGTGGCCCTGGCTTGCTGCAGTCCAGCGGCACCGAGGAAAGCGGAGCGCATACCTTGCTCCCGCACGATGGCGCGGGCGTACCAGCCGGTCCAGGCCGGCTCTTCGGCGGGAAACGTCGTCGGCCGCAGCCCGAGCGTCCACAGCGGGAAGGCGACGCGAAGCCGCTCGGCGACTTCGCGAGCCTCGAGCCAGCGGTGATGCCAGCCGCCCCAATAGCCGGCGATCGTGATTACAATCACGGCCAAGATGAAGACCACCTCGACAATGACATAAGGCACCTTGTGGTGCATAAGCGCTGCGGCCATCACCGTCTTGTCGATCTGGGTGATGTCGCTCGCAACCAGCGACACGGCGGCGACGACGACCGCAAAGGCCGCCAGCGAAAAATTCATGACGAATGCGCTGCGAAAGACCTGCGCAAGCCAGACGCCGCAGGCATCGGCCCAGCCGAACGCGGTAGCCAGCACCGATTGTTCCTGCAGCTTGGCGTTCGGCGGTTCCGACTGATCGAAGGCCAACAGGTCCTTGGCGAGCTTTTCGGGTGGCGGCGGCCTCCAGTCGCCCTGGCGCAACGGCCGCACGCCGAACACGGCCATCAACAGTGGAAATGCTAGACCGTAATTCACCGGCCACAGAAGCTTCTCATAATAGGCCTTCAAACGCTCGCGCTCAGGGTCTGTTGTTCGTTTGTCGGCGGGCTTGTTCGGTCTGCCCTGATGTTCGGCGGACTTCTCCTCGGGCGGACGCAGCAGTTCGTCTATCAGGCGCGGCAGCCCGGTGTTCAGGCTCGCACTGGGCAGATCGTTGACTGCATTCGATCGCGCCGGGAAATTACTGATGCCATCCCAACGAATTCGCGTTGGTTGCTCGGCTTTCGCGTCGATATGGATGATGGGAGTGCCGGAGCGCGCAGCAAAGTTGAGCATTTCCTGCGTTCCGCCGCGCCCGGCGGAAGCCTCGCCATCCCACACCGCGATGATGATGTCGGACTGATTGATCAGGGTCAGTCCGACGGACTCGTACGCCCTGTTCTCCCGCGATGCGGCCTCATAGCCTGTGTCTGCCGCACGGCTGCTTTCGCCGGGCAAGACCAGCACCGACCGCGCTTGTTTCAACAGGCCGTCGAACTCGGCCTTGGATTGCTCCGTGGAGAAGTCGTCCTTGTACGTAGCGCCGGGAAACGGCAGCGCCACGTCAAGCACGACGTCGACGCCGATATCGCCGGCCGCCGGCGCCGGTTGACTGCAGGCGATTGCGGCGCTGGCGACCATGCGGTCGGCGCCTTCCGCCAACGCGCTGATGACGGCAATCACCGGTCGGTTGTCGGAGAAATACTTCGCTTGTTTTGAATATTTTCCATGCGCCGCAGCGGCTTCGCGGCAGACAGCGTCGAGGGTGGTCGCGATCTCGCCAGCGATTAGGGCAAGCTTATCAGGCTCGGACGGCAAACGATCGGGCTGATGCCCGATCACTCCCACAGCGAGAGCGAGTCGTGGCCGCGGAGGATGCTCACCCATTCTGAAACCCGCGCGTGCACGAATACAGTACTACACGCAGGTCGTGATGTCACGCTTGGCGCAATGCGCGCCACCGGAACGCCGGTCCCTCAGCTCGCCAGCGCGACTTCCTGGTCGGGGCTGCCGACGCGATAATCGTCGGGCGAGGCGAGGCGCGCGCTAATATCGCTTGCCGCCCCGGGCCGGCCGAAGCGGAAGCCCTGCATCGAATGCACGCCGGCGGCGCGCAGGAACAGATGCTGCTCGGGCGTCTCGACGCCTTCCGCCGTCACCTTCATGCCCAAGCCGCGGCCGAGGCTGACCACGGCGTGAACGATGGCGGCGGCATCCGGCGCCTTCTCGATGGCGCGCACGAAGCTCGAGTCGATCTTGAGCTTGTCGAACGGGAAGCGGCGCAGATAGAGCAGGCTCGAATAGCCGGTGCCGAAATCGTCGAGCGCAAAGCGCACGCCGATCGCCTTGAGCCGCAGCATGGAGAGTTCCGCGGTCTCGAGATTGCCGAGCAGCGTGCTCTCGGTCAGCTCCAGTTCGAGCCGGCTTGGGTCGAACTCGATCTCCTTGAGGATGCGCTCGACCACCTCGACGAAATCCGAGCGGCGGAATTGCAGCGGCGACACGTTGACGGCGACCGTGACGCCCGGCCAGTTGCGGCCCTCCAGGCAAGCGCGGCGCAGCATCCATTCGCCGAGCTCGATGATCAGGCCGGAATGTTCGGCGATCGGAATGAACTGCGAGGGCGGAATATCGCCGATCGACGGATGAGCCCAGCGCGCCAGCGCTTCGACGCCGACTACGGTGTCGCCGCTTGCGTTGACGATCGGCTGATAGACGGCGTTGAGTTTGTCGCTCTGAATGGCGTGCAGCAGATCGCCTTCGAGCAGCTTGCGATTGGAGAGGTCGGCGTCCATCGCCGCGTCGTAGATGCAGGCGCGGTTGCGGCCTTCGTTCTTGGCGCGGTAGAGCGCCATGTCGGCGTAGCGCAGAATGTCGGCGGCGTCGCCGGCGCGGCGGTCGATCACGGCGATGCCGATCGAGGCGCCGATGATGATGTTATGGCCGTTGATCATATAGGGCGCGCAGGCCGTGGCGATGATGCGGCCGGCGATCGCTTGCAGCGAATAAGAATCCGATGGGCAGGTGGTGATGATGGCGAACTCGTCGCCGCCGAGCCGCGCCACCAGGTCGTCGCCGCGCAGGATGCGGCTCAGCCGCTGCGTGACGTTGAGAATGAGCTCGTCGCCGATGGGGTGGCCGAGGGTATCGTTGACGTCCTTGAAATGATCGAGGTCGATGTAGAATACCGCCGCCGACGGGCCGCCGGCGCGCACTTCGTTGATGACCCGCTCGAGCCGTTCGCCGAAATAGATGCGGTTGGGCAGGCCGCAAACCGGGTCGTGCATGGCCAGATGCCGCAACTGCGACTCGCCGGCGGCGATCGCTTCGGCGGTGCGCCGCATGTAGCGCATCACCAGGGCGACCAGGATGGCAAAGCCGGCGAGCGCTATGGCGATGAATGGCGCGACGCTGGTGACGACCTGATGGCCCGGCGTGGTCGCCTTCCAGGCAAAGCGCGCGATCGCGGCGCCGTTTGCGGCGGCGAGCTCGACGTCCGCGTCGCCGTGCAGGGTCACTGCGCCCTCGATCCGACGCAGGTCGGAAATCTGCAAATCGGCGCCGATCTCGCGCAGCATCGCCGCGTCGATGTATTTGATCGAAACGATGATCGGCGCGTCCTGGTTGCCGGCGGCGAGATCGGCATCGGAGCCGACCGCGACCGCAGCGACGATGGCCGGCCGGTCGAGGAAGCGCTGCAGGACTGCGGTACGGCGCCCGGGTTGGGCGGGGTTTTGCCCGGCGATCACGCCGAGCGCGCGGTCGGGAAGGGCGCGTAACCGGCCGCGCAACAGGTCGACGCTCGCGGCGAGATCCGGCCCCATGTGATGCGCCGCGTCCTCGCTGGCTTGGCGCAGGCGCATGTATTTGATCCGGTCGGCGCCATCGAGCACGACCACGGCGTCATGGCCGAAGTAGGTTTGCAGCCAATTGCCGACGTGCCGCTGCACCCACGACGGATCGTAACCGGAGCGAATGGCCGCAGTGGCGTGTGGCGTTTCAGCCACGCTGGCGAGCTGCTGCAGGACCTGCTCGCCGTGCCCAACGATCGCCTCGCGGATCAGGCCCTGCTCGTGCCGGAACGAGACCTCGTCAGCGCGCTGCGCCGAGGTCAGCACTGCGACGATGACGCAAACGATGGCCACCGCGACGATCACGCCGATCGGCACGACTAGGCTGACGCGGGCCTGATCCCACCGCGACTTTTGGCCTTCTGCGGCGATGCGCTGCTGCGCCGAAGGCGGCACGTTGCCATCCTCTGATGCTCGGTACGGCGCGACCATAAAAAGCAATTATTGCAAATCGCTTGCAATTTACTGGAGTGCGCCGGGGGTTTTGTCGGTCTCGGAAGCCGGCCGCATGCTTAATTGCAGGTAAACACCTGGATCGCGCGCGGACAGGTTAGGCAGGCAACGGCGGCCGCTTTCGCGAGAATCGGTCGTCGCAATTGGCCACGTGACGAGCGCGGGCCCGCAGCGCTAGCGCGCGAGGAATTTTTTCGCCCGCTCGACGATCGGCCGCGGCGTTGCGTACATCTCGGACACGAGTTTTTGCACGTCTTCGGCTCGGGTTGGCGCAATGTCCGCATGCATGGCCTTAGCCTCGGCAACGAATTCCGGGTCGACGACCATGTCATCGAAGGCTCGGCGCAAGAGCGCGGCGGTCGAGGCGTCGAGGCCCGGCGGAGCGGCGAACGGCCGCGCCATGTCGCTCGGCGCCGCCAGCAATTTCAGCATCTGCCGATCGCTGTCGCTCTTGGCGAGATCGAGCAAGAGCGGCACCTCCGGCAACTCCGGGCTCTTTTTCAGGCCGACCTGCAGCAAAACGTTGACCTTCTTTCCGGTCAGCCAATCGGGCTTGGCGGTCTTCAGCGCCGATACGCTGATGATGCAGCGGCCGCTTGCTTCGCCGCGTTCGATCGCAAGGATGGTTTCTTGCGTGCCCAAATAGCCGGTGACCACTTTGAATTTGGTGCCGAGTACCTCGTTGATAATCACCGGCCAGGTGTCGGTCTCCGAGCCGGCGCCGGTGCCGGCGACCACCATGGTGTGGTTGCGCACGTCGTCGATGGTCTTGAACGGCGAAGCGCCCCAGGACAGGCACAGACCGACGTCCTTCATGAGCGCGCCGATCCAGGTGAACTGGCTCGCGTCGTAGCCCGGATTGCGCGCCCCGATCAGCGGCTCGAGCACCGGGCCGCCGGCGAACGCGGTCAAAACCGTGCCGTCGCGAGGCGCCTGGCGCGCCAGAAAACTGGCGGCGCGGATGCCGCCGGCGCCGGGCATGTCCTCCACCGTGATGGCCGGACGACCCGGGATACGGCGGCCGAGATGACGGCCGACCAGCCGCGCGAACAGATCGATGCCGCCACCCGCCGTGCCGGCGACGTAGATCGTGATCGGGCCGCTGATGGCACGCGACGGCTGCGCGCTCGATGCCTGCGACCACATGAGGGCCGTGGCGCAAGCGGCGAAAAGTACCGAGCGGACAAAGGGCATGAGGCCTTACATGAGAACTTAGGAGAAGTTAGGCGTCTGGCGTATCGAGCATACCGGACGCCAGCTTGAGCCGCCATCGTCGCCGCGCTAGAGGAGGCGCTGACACGGAGAGGCGCGCATGGCCGGCAGCGGGGCAGAAAACGAAAGCGGCATCGTCAGCGCGGCGCTGCTCGTTATCGGCGACGAGATCCTGTCCGGCCGCACCAAGGACAAGAACATCGGCTACATCGCCGAGTATCTCACCGACATCGGCATCGATCTTAAGGAAGTCCGCGTCGTGCCCGACGAGGAGCCGGAGATCGTCGCCGCCGTGAATGCGCTGCGCGCGCGCTACACCTATCTCTTCACCACCGGCGGCATCGGCCCGACTCACGACGACATTACCGCCGACTGCGTCGCCAAAGCGTTCGGGGTGCCGATCGGCTACGACCCGCGCGCGATGAAAATCATGACCGACCGGGTGGCGCAGACCGGCGGCGTGATGAACGAGGCGCGCATGCGCATGACGCGCATTCCGGCCGGCGCCGAACTCGTGCTCAACAAGATCTCCGCAGCGCCGGGCTTTTGGCTCGGCAACGTCATCGTCATGGCCGGCGTGCCGCACATCATGCAGGCCATGCTCGAATACGTCACGCCGCAGCTGAAGACCGGCGCCCGCATGCTGTCGGAATCGGTCCGCGCCGATTGCCGCGAGGGCGACATCGGCACCGAGCTCGGCGCCATCGCCAAGGCGCATCCGGACGTGGTGATCGGCTCCTATCCGTTCATGGACGAAAAAGTTGGCGGCAACACCTATGTGGTGGTGCGCTCGCGCGACGCGCAAAAGCTGGCAGCCGCCAAGGCGGCGGTCGAAACCATGCTCGAGCGCGTCAAGGCGGAGCTTGCCGCCGGCAAGGTTTAAGCGCCCGGGCACTGCCGCACGTTTTTGGATTTTGTCGCCATGGCACAGCCGAACCAGAAACCGGAACTGACGAGCCGCGCGATGCTGCGAGCAACACCGCCCGGCACCGCGAGCCCGGAAAAAATCTTTCCGGTGTCCTGGGATCAATTCCATCGCGACTCGCGCGCGCTCGCCTGGCGATTGAACGGCGTCGGTCCATTCGAGGCCATCGTCTGCATCACCCGCGGCGGACTGGTGCCGGCGGCGATCGTGGCGCGCGAGCTCGGCATTCGCGTCATCGAGACGGTAAGCGTGATGAGCTACGCGCACAACCAGCAGGGCGAGGTCGCGGTGCTCAAGGATATCGCGCCGGCGGTGGTGGCGCGCGGTGGCGGCGGTGGCGCCGGCGTGTTGATCGTCGACGATCTGGTCGATACCGGCCAAACCGCCAAAGTGGTGCGCGGGCTCCTGCCGCGCGCCCATTTCGCCACCGTCTACGCCAAGCCCATGGGGCGGCCGATGGTCGACACGTTCATCACCGAAGTGTCGCAGGACACCTGGATCTATTTCCCCTGGGACACCGGCTTGGCTTTTCAGCCGCCGATCCGCGATGGGGGGCTGTAGGGCGCGGCACCAAATACAGGCGTTTCCCGGATGCGGTGCAGCATAAGCGCGTTTACGCGCGTCTTCGACGCGCTGTGGCGGTGCACCGCTGTTCCGGGATCGTCCCATACTCGGAGCTTGAAAAGATCCCGGGTCTGCAGCGCACCACTTCGTGCTGCGCTGCGCCCGGGAAACGCGGCAGCCCCTTTTTTCTTTGACCGGTGTCGCCGTGGCCGCGGATCGGCTATGATGGCGCAAAGCCGCCGCGCCGTTGCGAACAGGAGACCGCTCCATGGATGCCGTCACGCCCAAAGCCCGTCACGATACGCTCGACACCCACTCGCACGTTGTGCGCCCCGCCGAGATGGAATGGAGAACGACGCGCTTCCCCGGCTGCGAGGTCAAAGGCCTGCTGTTCGAGAAGGAAACCGGCCTCGTTACCGCGCTGATCCGCTGTGCGCCGGGCGCCGAGCTGCCGGACCATGAGCACGTCAAGATCGAGCAGACCTACGTGCTCGAAGGCAAGCTCTGCGACAAGGAAGGTCCGGCGACCGGGCTCACCGTGACGGCCGGCGAGTTCGTCTGGCGCGAGGCCGGCAGCCGCCATGTCGCCTGGACGCCCGACGGCGGCCTGATGCTCGCCATGTTCCAGGTGCCCAACAAGTTCTTCGAGAAGGACGGCCGCGTCACCGACATTTCCGGGGCCGATTGGGACACGCTATGGGGTCACGTGTTCAAGGAATGAGCCGGCGTGAAGCCTTAGGCCGGTGCGGCCTCGCGCTCCTGGCCGGCGCGGCGTCGCTCGCGCTTGTGCCCGCAACGGCGCTGGCACAGCTGCCGATGGGCATGCACCTCGGCGGCGACAAGGCGCCGCCCAGCAAGGAGGAACTAGAGCGGCGCCGGGCGCTCGACAAAGCCTACAACGCGGCCAACCAGAAAATTCCCGAGAAGAAACCGGCCAATGATCCCTGGGGCAACATCCGCGCCGCGCCGGGCGCCAGCGCGAACGCCAAGGATAAGCCCAAGCCGTAGCGCGCCGGCGGCTGCCTAATGGCTTCCTCGGTCGCCCGCTTTGCACTCGGTTCGCTCCGCTTCGGTGCCTGCGACGCACGTGCTAAAAGCAAAGCCGCGCGGGCTGCTCTCGACGAAAAGTAATCCGTTCCGCGGACGTGGCGAAATGGTAGACGCAAGGGACTTAAAATCGTACTATGGTAATGTTTTATCGTCATATTTTCCTTGATTTACAATGAGTTCCATGATTCGATACCCCTGAAACCCGCTTACACAACAGTTACACACTTTAGCGGTTTCTTGGCCTTGTTTTGAGATGATGGTGTTATGCCCGAGCAGCATCACGAAATGTTTGATGGGCGGCTTCACGTCTACAT
>JASHWN010000477.1 GCA_030044035.1 Xanthobacteraceae bacterium | reverse complement strand
CTGTGGCCGGGCTATTAGGGCATCTAATCCTCAGAGCGCACTCGTCATTCGGGGCATGTCCGGTTACCGGAAGGCGGCCACCCATCGAGCACGCGCACCCCCGATATGTTGCACAAAGTCGCGGTGGGGGCACCCGGCAGGGAAAACAACAATAATTGGAATCCGAAATCGGCGGCGTAGCGTCGCCGCAGAATTTGGAGTAGAAGAGTCCCGGCAGACTACCGACGATCGACCAACGAGGGGGCAAGGTCGAAGCCGCAATGCCAGAACGCCGGGCCAGGCCATCGATGCCAGTCTCTCCAGCTGGCGGTGGAATTGCGGCTCCGTGTCGCCGGTAGGACCAGCGTAAATCTTCCGTGCGTGACGTGCGTGCCAGGTCCTGCCGGCCCGAATTGGGCCCGAGGATTTGGCAAACGGCAATCTCACCGATAACCGGGATTGGGTCACTCCTTATGAGGTCAATGCCATGTCATTCGTAACTGCGAGCAAGAACGCCTTTTCCGTGAAGGCTTATGTCGGTGACACGAAGACCCTGTTGGCCTTCAACTTCTCGAGCCAGGAAAACGCCAAGAACCTTGCGGGCTTCACGATCCATTGCCAGCCACCGGGACAAGTGCCCGGCTATTATCTGGAAAACGATCTTAAGTTTGAGGATCCCGGCAAACACAAGCAGGTCGCGGGCGAGCCGCCAAACTCGACAGCCAACGCTCCGATCCAGAAATACCGCTGGACCCACTATCCGGCCGTGGCCCATCAAGGGGTTTCGCCGGCGCTTGGCGATTACACCTACACGGTCACGCCGCGGTACTTCTCCAACGGCTCCATGCAAGCGCTGGACTCCACGCTGAGCGTCGCGGTGAAAGTAGCCGTCGGGCCGTTCAAAAAAGGCGCGGTCGTGCTCGGATTTACCCGCGGCTACATGCAGTCGCAGGGCTACGTGCATCACTTCGGTGCACAAACCCCGGTCGTGCCCAAGAACAAGCAGCTCGAGTTCGACACCGGCTCGCAGGCCGGCACCAACAACGGACAGCCGGTGACCTTTGCGCAGATTTACAACTGGATGGGCGAGTCCGCCCGCGTGCAGATATTTGATGTGCTCAACGGCGTGCTGAACGATCCGAGCCTCACGCTCAAGGTGTTCGCTTACGACCTCAATGAGCCGGACGTCGTGAAGATCCTGCTGACGTTGGCGCAGCAGGGACGGGTGCGCGTCATTCTCGACAATGCGTCTCTGCATGTCACCAAGAGGGGGGCCAAGACCAAGACGCCGGAAGACCAGTTCACAGACTTGTTTGAGCAACAGAAAAAAGGCACCTCCGACATCGTACGCGGCTCGTTCGGGCGCTACTCGCACGACAAGATATTTATCGTGTCGAGGAACGGACAAAGCGCCATCCAAGTCCTCACCGGCTCGACGAACTTCTCGTTGACCGGACTTTACGTGAACGCCAATCACGTTCTGGTCTTTCAGGATGCCAACGTGGCCGGGCATTACGATGCGGTCTTCGAGCAAAGCTGGCAGGTGCTCAAAAGCAACCACTCACCGAGCAAGGCGGCGGCTAACGCGTTCAGCGGCACGAATCTCGCCACTCAGCCCTATGACTCCCAAGCTGGTTTCGTGCCGAAAATGGAGATTACATTTTCGCCGCATACGGACGCGGATGTGACGAAAATTCTTGGCGGCCTCTCCGATCGCGTCGAGCAAGAGGTCCATGCGGCCAAAGGCAACGTGATTTTTGCGGTCATGCAGCTCAAGGGGGGCGGCCCTGTCTACCAGACGCTCGGCGGTCTCCATGCGCAGCCGGTTTACAGCTACGGCATTTCGGATGAACCGACGGGCATTTTCCTCTACTCGCCGGCGAACCCAAGCGGCGTTCAGGTCACCGGCAAGCCCGGCCATGTCACGCTGCCGCCGCCCTTCGACCAGGTGCCAAGCCCGCCGGGACACGAGATCCACGACAAATTCGTGGTCTGCGGCCTGAACGGCAACGATCCGGTGGTCTATTGCGGCTCCTCAAACTTGGCGGCGGGCGGCGAAGCCAGCAACGGCGACAATCTCCTGGGGATTCACGACGCTGACGTAGCCACGGCATTCGCCATCGAAGCCTTGGGACTCGTCGATCACTATAATTTCCTGGATCGCATGGCCGATCCGAAGAAAAGTGCCCCGAAGAAGGCTGCTCCGAGGAAGGCTGCTGCGAAGAAGGCTGCTGCGAAGAAGGCTCCGAAAAAGGCTGCTCCAAAAAGGGCTGCTCGGAAGAAGGCTGCTCGGAAGAAGAAAGCGGGGGCGGCTTCGCGTCGAAAGAAGGCGCCGTCTAAGAAGCGGACGGCGCGCGCGAAAGGTCGGGGAGCGCGCCGGCATAGGTAGTCCTGCACTGCGAGCATGCCCGGACATTTTGGCACCACAGGGGTATTGACGATGAAGAAAGCCAAGAAGAGGAAAACGACCGCCAAGAAGGCTGCAAAAGCGGCGAAGCGAAAGCCGTCGACTGTCAAAGCCAGCGGCAAAAAAGCGCCAATCAACCGGCAGCCGCAAGACAAACAACAAGCCGCGACGGCGCACGGTATGTTTCTATATACCGACGATGCCTGGTCGCTGCAGTATTTCGACCCGAACGACCTGCATTTCAAGGAACGCGAGGTCTTCGGCTGACGGCGGGCGTCACGCCAGAGCGCGTGCGGCGCCGTTCGTGGCCCGGCCTACGACTTGCCGTACACCGGCACCACGGCGCCGCGGGTGACGCGGTTGTCGGGCGAGGCGAGGAACATGATCGTCGCCGCCACTTCCTCGACCTTGGGCCACAGCGCGAAGTCGGCCTTCGGCATGTCGGCGCGGTTCGCCGCCGTATCCATGATCGACGGCGCCACGGCGTTGACCAGAATGCCGTCCTTGGCGACTTCCTCGGCGAGCGCGGCGGTGAAGGCGGCGACCGCGGCTTTGCTCGCGGTGTAAGCCGTCATGCCGGCGCCGCTGCGCCATTCCAGCGCCGGCCGCGCCGCGACATTGACGATGCGGCCGCCGGCGTTGCCCATCGCCTTGACGGCGGCGCGGCAGCACAGCGCGCAGCTTAAGAAATTCATGTCGAGCTGCTGGCGCAAGGTCGCGACGCTCATGTCGCGCAGCGGTCCCGCCGCAAAGCCGCCGGCGATATGGATCGAGGCCCACAGCGGTGCGATGCCTTGATAAAGCTTGGCGACCGCCGCCTCATCGGCAAGGCTGCCGGTGACGGTGACCTTGACCTGCTTGTGGTCGCGCAAGGCGCAGCGCTGCGCCTCGCCGTGGTCGATGCACGGCACATGACACACCGCGCCGGCCTCGACCAGCTTTTCCACCACTGCGGTGCCGAGCGCGCCGCTGCCGCCGCTGACCACAACCTGTCGATCGCGAAAATCCATGGTGCAGCTCCGTTGCTCGCAACTGCCCGCTCACACCTCAATGCAGCCGTCACCACCGACGATCCGGAGCGATCGAACCTTATGAGCCCGCCTGCGACGGATTCGCCTGGCCATGCTCATGCGCTTGTTGATCATGATCGTGATGGTGCGCGTGATCATCATGATGATGGTGGCCGTGACCGTGATGGTGATGATGATGTCCATGCTCATGATCATGCTCGTGGTCGTGGTCGTGGTCGTGGTCATGGTCATGGTCGTGATGGTGGATGCGTTGCCGCGGCCGCGGCCCGCGCGGATCCTCGCTGAACACCAGCGATTTGATCGTCACCGGCACCGTATACGACGGCATGCGGATGCGGCCGAGGTCGATGTAGTCGAAGTCCCACAGCACGACGCCGTCGATCACCAAAAGCTCGCTGTCGACCGCAAGCTCGTCGCGCAGGATATGACCGAGCGTCTGCGCCACGTCGCCGTCGAGCATGATGAAGACCGGCTGCTTGTCGGCCAAACGGTCGGCCAGGCCGTTTTTGATGCCTTGGGCGAAAGCCAGCAGCCGCTCGTGCGCCGGCATGCCGGTCCAGCGCAAAGCGAGCGCGATCTCGCGGTCGGAACCGGCGAGGTCGAACGCCACGATGTGGTTCTTGATCGCGGCGCCGAGTTTTTCCGGGTCGATCGTTTCGCCGCACACGAACGGCGGCTGCAGTACCTGCAGATTGCGCCGCGGCAGCAGCGTGCCGGGCGACGAGATGTAGCTGGTATTGCCGGACAGCTGCACGCTGTATTCGGAGGCGCCAAGCGCGGTGGCGCGGATGCATTCGCCGGCCGGCAGCACCGGCCAGGGAAACGCGCCGGCCTTAATGCGCGCCCGGATGGCGCGGCCGAGCCACGGCCCCATGTCGCCGAAATCGCGCTCTTCGCGCTCATAAACGTATTCGCCGACGCCGCCCGAGAACATGATGCCGTCGATGGCGCCGAAATCGGCGATCGGATCGGTGAGATAAAGATGCTCGACGTCGTGCGGCAGCGGCCGCTTGCCGACCGCGGCAACAAGCGTGTCGGCCATCACGTCGGCGACCTGCTGCATGGCGGCGGGATCGATCGTGTCGCCGCGATTCCAGGAAAATCCTGCCCGCTTGGCGTGGTGCTTGCCGGCCGGATCGAGCCGCACGATGGTGCCGTTCTCGACCACCTGCAGGCGGCCGCCGATATGCACCGCCGCGGTGGCAATCACCTTGCCGTTGTCGACCAGGCCGAGCTTGGTGGTGCCGCCGCCGATATCGATGTTGAGGATGCGCTTGCCTTCGTCGCTCGACACCCGCGCCGCGCCCGAGCCGTAGGCCGCGAGCATCGATTCCATGTGATGGCCGGCCGTCGCGGTGACGAACTCGCCGCCCTGCTCGGACAAAACCGCGGCGATGCCTTGGGCGTTCTCGCGGCGCAGCGCCTCGCCGGTGAGGATGACGACGCCGGTGTCGATATTGTCGGGATGCACGCCGGCCGCGATGTAGGCATCGTCGATGATCTCGCCGAGTTTTTGGTCGTCGATGCGCTCCTCGCTCTGATACGGCGTCAGCGCCACCGGCGACTGAAACAAGGTCTCGCGCGACACCACGTAATAGCGGCTGGTCAAATCCTCGGCGAGCCGGCGCAGATGAACGCGCGAGAAAATGACCTGGGTGCCCGAGGAGCCGATGTCGATGCCGACGGTGGTCAGCGAGACGTTGTCCTGCCGCCACAGCGGATTGTCCTCGAGCGGAACCTCGTCGTTCTCGAAATCGTAGTCGTGATCGTGGTCGTGATCGGAATCGTCGTCGTGCTCGTGGACGAGGTTCTGGCCATAGACGTGGTCGGCAAGGGTGTGGCCGGTCGGCTTCTTGTCTGTCTCGTCGTCCGCGTCTGACATTCTCATTCCTTGGTTCTGTGCCGCAGTTGCACGCTTTATTCCCATGCAGACGGCCCGGGTCAATGTTTTCCCGATACGGCCCACATTCTGCTCATGCCCGCGCAAGCGGGCATCCAGGCCCTGGGCCCCGCGTTCGCGGGGACGAGCGGGAAAATAACCCCGGCGAGCGGAAATCACCCTACCGCTCAAATGGTTACGGCCGACCGCGATGTCCACAGGCGGCTTTCCGGCGAATCGGCGCGCGGGCGTAAGCTTTAAGCCGACGAGTCGAGCCGCCCTCGCGCGCATGGCCGCAATGCGCTTTCACGCCGACCTGCACGTCCACTCGAAATATTCGCGCGCCACCAGCCGCGATCTCGACCTCGAACATTTGGCCTTCTGGGCCGCCCGCAAGGGCATCGCCGTGGTCGGCACCGGCGACTTTTGCCATCCGGCGTGGCGCGCCGAGCTGAAAGAAAAACTCGTGCCGGCGGAGCCGGGGCTGTTCCGCTTGCGCAGCGACATCGAGCGGGCGATCGCCAAGGAGCTGCCGCCGGCCTGCCAGGCGCCGGCGCGTTTCATGCTGTCGGTCGAAATCTCGACGATCTACAAGAAGGGCGACAAAACCCGCAAAATCCATCACCTGATCTATGCGCCGGATTTTGCCACCGCCGACCGCTTTTCCGACAGTCTTGCCCGCATCGGCAATATCGCCTCCGACGGCCGGCCGATCCTCGGGCTCGACTCGCGCGACCTTTTGGAGATCGCGCTCACGTCCGGCCCGGACGCGTATTTCATTCCGGCGCATATCTGGACGCCGTGGTTCGCGGCGCTCGGTTCGCAGTCCGGCTTCGATTCGATCAAGGAGTGCTACGGCGATCTCGCCGATCAGATCTTTGCGGTCGAGACCGGGCTGTCGTCCGACCCGCCGATGAACTGGCGGCTGTCGATGCTCGACCGCTATCGGCTGGTTTCCAATTCGGATGCGCATTCGCCGGGAAAGCTCGGGCGCGAAGCGACCACGTTCGACGGCGCGCTCGATTATTTCGCCATGCGCGACGCGCTGAAGACCGGCAACGGCTATGTCGGCACCGTCGAGTTCTTTCCCGAGGAGGGCAAGTATCATCTCGACGGCCACCGCAAGTGCGGCATCAAATTGTCGCCGCGCGAGACCTTGGCGCAAGGCGGCCGCTGTCCGGTGTGCGGCGGCGCCATGACCATCGGGGTGCTGCACCGGGTCGAAGAACTCGCCGACCGCAGCGAGGCGGAGGCATCGCCGCCGGCGACCGCCGGCGAGGTCTCGAACCTCGTGCCGCTTGCCGAAGTGCTCGGCGAGATCGCCGGCAGCGGCGCGCAAAGCAAAACGGTCGAGCGCGGCTACGGCCGGCTGTTGTCCACGCTCGGCTCCGAGCTCGACATTCTGCAAGCGGTGCCGCTCGACGACATCGCGCGGCTTAATTCGTCGCTGCTCGCCGAAGCCATCGCGCGGCTGCGCGCCGGCAAGGTTTTTCGCGATGCCGGCTATGACGGCGAATATGGCGTGATCCGTTTGTTCGAGGCCGACGAACTGCGGCGCGAGAGCGGCGGCGGCTTGTTGTTCGAAGCGCCGGCAATGAGGCCCGTCGCGGACAAGAGCAGCAGCTTCGCCCATCCTCCCCTGCAGGGGGAGGGACGGACTGCCGAAGGCAGTCCGGGGCGGGGTGACGGCAGCGCCGTGGTTGCTGAAGCGCCGCCACTCCCACCCGCCGCGCGCATTGCGCGCGGCGACCTCCCCCCTGCAGGGGGAGGTGAGCA
>JASHWN010000476.1 GCA_030044035.1 Xanthobacteraceae bacterium | reverse complement strand
GTTCTTTGGCGCGGCTGCGCCCACGGCCGGGATCGGACCCATGTGGACAGGATCGCCGGTTTGCGGGCAAGACCCCTGCGCGGCGAAATGGCAGGCGAACTGGCAGCCCTGCTGATAGCCGGGGTTTCCCAAGAGGTCGTCGGGATTGACCGCCATCAGCCTTTGCTGCTCGTTCTGGGTCGAAGGAAAGCTCATCGAGCCCGAGACATCGAGCATGAGGTAGAAATCGATGAAGGTCGGCAGGCTGTAGCTTGCCGTCGACGAGCCGGAAATCCCCACATTTCTGATGCCGACGACGCCCATGAAATACGTGGGAACTGAAGCCGAGAAGGTCACCGCCGCCGTCACCGTTTGTCCGCTCTTGGTGACCGTTGCCGAGGACGTGAGGGCCGAATAGCCGGTGTCCGCCGGAGCACTTGCCAGATTTGCATTGAAGTAGTTGGTCGCCGTGGTCGAGCCGCTTGAGACGGTGCCGTTGCCGCTCATATTGGTCGCCGTTGTGATGACCGGCGAGTTGATGGAGACGGTCGCCAACGCCGCGGCGTCGGCGGCGGCCTGCAGCCTGGTTTTGATCGTCGACGCCATCGTGTAATCGACCACACAGCCGACGGCGCTGACCAGCGGCAGGCAGCATAGTGCGCAGATGACGGCGACGTTGCCGCGTTTGCTCGAGCGGAAACTCGCGAGCAGCTTTTGCGCGCGCGTCAATCGGGTCGCGAACCAAACTGATTTGTTGCTCGCCTGCTTCATGGCAAAGGCTCCCTGTTTGCCGGCGCCTTTTTCTCCAAGCACTTGCGGACGTGCTGCTTCGGCATATGGCAAACCAGTTCAAACTAATGACTGCAAATCTCTGCCAAATTCTTAAGCAATTAGTACAAACGGCGGCCGTTCCGACGAACCGCCGGCTCGGCAAATTGCCGCGTCGCGACTGACATTATTGCGTCACGCGGCACCAGTGACCGCTGCTGTGAAATAAAATGGTAAGCATCAGGTGCCGACGTGTCGCGCTGTCTCGAACCGCTTACCGCGATTTAACAAAGTGATGAGCAAATATTCGCCGCGCATCGGCAGTGCATCCGACCAACGCCACCGGATCGCAGGTCATGCAGCCGCGAAATACAGCGTTAACTACGTCGGCGTTTGGCGGCAAAGCTGCGGCTTTATGCGAATGGTTTAACGGCGTCGAAATTGTTTGTTGTTAGCGTCGCCGACGATCCAAATGGTCCAAGAAGGCCGTTGGGTCAACGCTCAGACAGCCACGTGTGGACCTAAGGAGCCAACTCATGAAGACCCTTGTTTCGCGTTTCGTGAAGGATCAGTCGGGCGCCACGGCCATTGAATACGGCCTCATCGCCGCCGGCATTTCGGTTGCGATCATCGCCGTCGTGCAGGGCCTCGGCACGAACCTGAAGTCGACCTTCTCGAGCGTTTCCAGCGCCCTCAAGTAAGCGTCGCTGTTGCAGTTGCTGCGAGAGGGCTCCGGCCGCTGCCGGAGCCTTTTCCTTTTGACCTGCCGCTAACCTGGTCTCAACCCACGCCGCCTATCGATCGAGCCATGGTGCTGACGCAAGCGATCGGATTGACGCTGTTTCCCGCGACCATGGCGTTCGCCGCCTCGAGCGATCTGTTTACCATGACGATCGCCAACCGGGTTTCGCTGGTTCTGGTCGGCGGCTTTTTCCTGCTCGCGGTGCTGACCGGGATGAGCCCGGCCGCCATCGGCTGGCACGTCGCTGCCGGCGCCGCGGTGCTGGTCGTCAGCTTCGTCCTGTTCAGTTGCGGCTGGGTCGGCGGCGGCGACGCCAAGCTGGCGGCGGCCACGGCGCTGTGGTTCGGCTTCGCGCATCTGCTCGACTATCTGCTTTATGCCTCGATCTTCGGCGGCGCGCTCACCCTCGTCCTGATCCAATTCCGCCTGCTGCCGCTGCCGCGGCTCTTTGCCGGCCGCGAATGGATCGAGCGCCTGCACAGAACCGGCGGCGGGGTGCCGTACGGCATTGCGCTCGCCGCCGCGGCGCTGTTGGTCTACCCGCACACCGAATGGATGGCGGCACTCGGCTTCTGAGCGCGGCCGCCGCGCGGCAGGCGTAACGCGCAATTAACGCGATTTAGATACGCCTCATTAACCATGCTTTGACGTTTAGCTGCTGGAATCCGGCGCAGGCGGCGTCGGCGCCGCGGCGTGATTTGGGAAGTGAAGCGTAATGAAGGGCGCGCGTCTTGTCGTACTCGGTGTTGCCGTCGCCGCCGGCGGTGTTGCCGCCTATTTGGCGAGCGGCGGCCATAAGCCGCCGCCGGAGCCGCCGAAGGCGCCGGTGGTGCAGCTCGAGACCGTCGAGGTGCTGATCGCCAAGAGCGATCTCGACCGCGGCCAAGTGCTCGCCGCAACCAGTATCGGATGGCAGCTCTGGCCGAAGGCCGCGGCGAACGGCAATTTCATCACCAAAGCCGCCCGGCCGGACGCGATCGCGCAATTCAACGGCAGCATCGTGCGCGTGCCGGTGGCCGCCGGCCAGCCGATCTACGATCCCATGGTGGTGTTCGCCAAGGGTTCAGGCTTTTTGGCCGCGACCCTTCCCGCAGGAATGCGTGCGGTGGCCGTGTCGATCTCGCCGGAAAGCGGTGCCGGCGGCTTTATCCTGCCCGAGGATCACGTCGACATCCTGCTGACGCGCCATGACAAGGCGGCGGAAAAGGCTTCCGGGACCGAGACGATCGTGACCGACACCATTCTGCGCAACGTGCCGGTGCTGGCGGTGGACCAGTCGGTCGAGGACAAGAACGGCCAGAAAGTCGTCATCGCCAAGACCGCGACGCTCGAGCTCATGCCGCAACAGGCGGAAACGCTCGAGGCGGCGCATCAGATCGGCACGCTGTCGCTGTCGCTGCGCGGCCTCGTCGACTCCCAGTCGCCGAGCCCGGAAGGCAGTGCGGGCAATGCCGACAAAGCGGCGATACACACGGTGAGTTTCGGCGTGCGAAGCATGACCATGGTGGCCCGCTGATGCGCGCGGAGAGATCGATTATGGCAGCTGGCAAAGCACTTGCGGCCGCTTCCGTCATCGGCCTGATGGCGTCGTGGATGATCGGCCACGGCGGCGCGCGGGCCGGCGAAGTTCCGCCCGGTGAAGCGCCGAGCCAAGTCATCCACGTTGCGGCCAGCGACCTCGGATCGCGCGCGGTGGCGCTCGGCGTCAGCAAGTCGGTGGTCATCGATCTGCCGCGCGACATCAAGGACGTGCTGGTCGCCGATCCGAAGATCGCCAACGCGATCGTGCGTTCGTCGCGCCGCGCCTACATCATCGGCATCGGGGTCGGCGAGACCAACGTCTTCTTCTTCGACGCCGAAGGCAAGCAGATCGCCGGCTTCGACATCGCGGTCGAGCGCGATCTCAACGGCATCCGTGCTGCGCTCCAACAAGTGATTCCCGATGCCGATATTACCGTCGAAGGCATGGGCGACGGCGTCATTCTTTCCGGCACCGCGGCGAGCGCGGCCGAGGCGCAGCAGGCCTACGACATCGCTGTGCGGCTGATCAACGACGGGACGACAAACACCGTCGCATCGGGCAACAAGGTGGTCAACGCCATCGTGGTGCGCGGCCGCGACCAGGTCATGCTGAAAGTCACGGTTGCCGAGGTCGAGCGCGACTTGATCAAGCAACTCGGCATCAATCTTGCCGGCAACCTCAGTTACGGCACCGCCGTGGTCAATTTCAATAATACCAACCCGTTCACGGCGTTCGGTCAGACGTTGAGCGGATCCAACATCACGGGCAGTTTTCAGAACGTCAGCGTCATGCTGCAGGCCATGGAGCAGGCCGGCGTCATCCACACGCTGGCCGAGCCGAACCTGACCGCGATCTCG
>JASHWN010000475.1 GCA_030044035.1 Xanthobacteraceae bacterium | reverse complement strand
CCCGAGCCTGATCTGGTCGTCGAAGCTGATCTTCTGGTCGCGGAAGAAGATCACCTGGTATTGCGTGAACGCGCGGTGCAGCTCCTCGACCTGCTTGTTCGGCAGCGGTTTGGTCAGGTCGATATTGCCGATCTCGGCGCCGATATGCGGCGATGCGGGCTCGACCGTGATGGATTCGTAATTCATAAGTTCTCCGTGTTGCGTCTTTTAGATTACTCTCTCGCCATTGCGAGCGAAGGCCCCCTCCCTAACCCTCCCCCGCAAGCGGGGGAGGGAACGTGAGCTACCTCGCCGCGAAACATGAGCTAACCCTCGCCGCGAGCAGGAGGGGACATGACTAACCCTCCCCCCGCTTGCAGGGAACATGAATGACCCTCCCCCGCTTGCGGGGGAGGGAAGGGAGGGGGCCAGTCTGGATTGCCTCGTCGCTTCGCTCCTCGCAATGACGACCTGACTTCATCTTGCTTCAGTTGATCTGCGGGATGCCGGCGCGCTGGATGACCTGCCGCCAACGCGCCACGTCGTCGCGCACGAATTTGCCGAATGCTTCCGGGCTCGAACTTGCCACGTCGGTGCCCATCGATTGGATGAGACTCTCATAGGCTTTGTCGCGGGTGATGCTCACGGTCTCGGCGTTGAGCCGCGCGATGATGGGGCGCGGCGTTCCGGCCGGCGCGAACAGGCCGGTCCAGGCGCTGACGTCGAAATCCGGCAGGCCGGATTCGGCCAGCGTCGGAATGTCGGGCGCCGACGGCGAGCGTTCCTTGACGGTGACGCCGATGGCGCGCATGCCGCCGCTCTTCACCAGCGGCAGCGCGGTCGGAATGGTTTCCATCATCATCGACACCCGCCCTGCCAGCAGATCCGGAAACGTCGCGCCATCGCCCTTGTAGGGCACGTGCAGGATATCGATCTTCGCTTGTTCCTTGAACAGCTCGCCGGCGAGGTGCGAGGCCGTGCCGACGCCGGCCGAGGCGAACGACAGTTTCCCCGGATTGGCCCGCGCATAATCGATCAGTTCGCGCAAATTTTTTGCCGGCACCGAAGGATTGACGATCAGCATCAGCGGCAGCTTGTGCAGGATGCCGATCGGCGCGAGATCGCGCGCCGGATCGTAGCGCAAATTCTTGTAAAGCGCGGGCCCGATGCCGAGCGTGCCGTTGGTGCCGAACAGTAAGGTGTAGCCGTCCGGCGCCGCATGCGCCACCGACTCGGCGCCGATATGGCCGCCGGCGCCGGCGCGATTCTCCACCACCACCTGCTTGCCGAGATCGCGCGCCATGGCGGCCGCCACCGCGCGCGCCAACACATCGGACGCCCCGCCCGCCGGAAACGTGACCACCATGGTCACCGGCCGGTCGGGATAGGAAGAGACCTGCGCCGTCGCGCGCCACGATGCAGCGCCGAGCGCCGCCGCCGCAACGGCCAGCGCCGGCAAGACCAATCGGGCCAATCGGGCCGCACTCAGCCGCATCGGTATCGTTCCCCTTGGTCGCTGCGGCGGTGCCCGACGCAGCGATCCTGCGGAATTTCGCTGCGCGAGACTTCCGCTGTCAAGCTCGCGGCTGCAACTTCACCGTCGGTGACGTAGCGATTGACGTGTTCACTGGCCAGTTGCTGGCCGGCCGCATATAACTTGAGCTCCCGAATGACCCCGCTCCTGCTCAACTCACCGACGATGTAATCGCGCTCCATGTTGGTATCCGAATCTGTGGCGTGCGTGATCTGGAAGGTGAGCTGCGTCAAAGAAATACCGGTATCTTTGGTGCCCGCTCCGATCCAGTGGACGCGCGCGGCAGCGGGCGGACGGTCGGTGTTCAGCCAGAAACCGGCTTTGCCGATGTCGGCCTCGGCATGGGCGAGACTCAAGGCCCAGAATCGAATGTGATGCCGCCGACGCGGACTGTTATCGATGCATTTCTGGAAACCAACGTCCTGACCCCGCCCAAAAAGATAGAGGGTGCTGAACGGGGCCGTCGCATACGGCGAGTTGAGGACGAAGGCGCGGATCATGCGTAACGAGCTTGCCACGCCGAGGCGATCAGCCTCCGACCATCCGGCGAGCATAAAGGCGGCGCGCAACTCGTGCAGCGTGCCCGTCAGCACGACATTAACAGGATCGCCGGGCAGTCCATCTCCGGTAATTGTGAAACGAGGTACCCGTTTACGCTGGAGAATTTTAAGGCCCATGCGAACGATCCGCGGCAGGACAATATAAGCCGCCAGTCCGTAGGTGACGGCCAGAGCCAACAAGGTCGGTAGCCGCTGATCCGTGAATTTGAAGACAAAAACGATCAGCCAGACGGTGAGGATACCCAATCCCACGACCGCCGCGCGGCGAATTAGACGTTTCAGCAATCTCACGATCCGGCACCGCGGCAGTTCATCTGCGTGTTGCGAGCCTGACGCAGCATTATATCAGAATATCGCTCGCACGGCCCCCGGAGCCCGGTTATTTGGCGAAAAGCGCGCGCAGGTTACGCCGCCTTGCAGCTTTCATCGAAACAAATTTGGAGAACCGACATGCCGGAGAAAAAGTCGCTGCGCGACCTGGCGTCGTGGGGCTTCGGCTCAGTCCACCCGCCCCCGCAGCGGAACGTCGGCGCGCGCGCCGGGGCGGGCGATCTCCGCCACCCGCACCCCGTCCCGGCTCGCATCTTCGATGCGATCCGACCCTCCCCTATCAGGGGAGGGTCAAAAGACCTTCGCGCTATTGCGCGCCGCCGGGGATCGGCGGGATGATCGCGGGAATCGCCGAGACCGTGTAGCCGCTGACCTGCAGGGTCCAGGCCGAATCGATCGCCGGTTCGGCGCCCGCATAGGGCAGGAACAGCGTCAGGTTCGACACATAGAGCGTGCCGCCATCCAAGCTGAAAGCGAGGCTCGCCGGGAACAAAAAGCCCTGCGCGATGCCGTTCTGGTCGAGGCCGTTGAAATCGCCGAGCTTGGCGATCACCTTGGCCAGCGGGGCGCCGGTCAGCGGATTCTTGGCCGCCTTCGGATCGATGACATCGATCTCGTCCTGTTGGTTGGCGCAGATCCAGATGAAGCCGCGGCTATCGACCATGATGCCGTCCGGCGCGTTGATGCCGGTGATCAGGATCGAGGGCGTGCCGGGAGTGAGCGGGGCGTCGCTGCCGCCGCCCTCGCTCACCGGGATCTGGATGATCTGGTGAAACGCGGTGTCGGCCACGTACATGACCGAATAATCGTTGCTGAACTCGACGCCGTTGGCGCCGAACGGCGGCGTCAGTCCCGATCCCGGCCCGAGCAGCGACGGGAAGTTGACCCACTGCTTGAACTGACAGCCGTTGCAGCTCGGCGGCGCCGTCCAGATGATGCCCTGGAACGAATCCGACACGTAGACATTGCCGGAGCGGTCGAAGGTCAGCGCATTGATGCCGGGCACCGTGCCGGAGCCGGGCACCGTCGGGATCGTCCCGAACACTTTGAACACGCCGCTCTGCGGGTCGACGTCGAGCACGTTGGCGGTGCCGGTGGTCGTGCCGGAGCCGAAGTCGAGCACCAAGAGGTGCCGGTTGAACGGATTGAAAGCGAGTCCGAGCATGTGCGGGCTCGCCGCCGGCGAGCCGCTGAGCGTGACTTGGCGGACGATCTTGCCGCTCGGCGCGATGACGAACAGGTCCGCCGGCCCTGTGGTCGAACCCGTAGTGTTGAAGCCGAACGACGGCACGTAGACGTTGCCGTCGGGCCCGACCGTGAGCCCTTCGACGCTGCTCGACTGGCCCGACTTCAAGTTCGGCAGCACGGTGAGCGTCTGCACCTGGCCGCGATCCCACGCCGCGGCCGGCGCCGCCCCGAGAAGCATGAGCGCAAGCGCCGAGGCGCAAACGGCCGCGACGATCTTCGATCGTGTCATGTCTTCCTCCCTGAACTGATTGGCTTGTGCAAGTTGTCTGCAATCCGCCCGGCCCGTCGCCGGGCGCGGCAAGCTTACATCAGGCGGGTGACGGCCGGAAGACGCGCGGTTGCGTACGCTCGATCCTCTCCGCTTGCGGGAGAGCGTTATGTTCACCGTCATCCTGAGGTGGCCGCCAACGGGTCCGGCCCGAAGTGGCCGGCCCGATGACAAGCTCCGCGGCCCTCGAAGGATGCGGCCGAAGCGCCATCCGAAATCGGGCTTTGCCCGATTTCGGCAGGTTTGGTGTCCAAATCGGCTAGAGCCGATTTGGATGCCGTCGCCCTTCGAGGCTCGCTACGCTCGCACCTCAGGGTGACGGAATATGAGCTCGCAAATGCCCACTCACATTTTCAGCAGCCGCATGGCGTTGCCGGACAGGATCTTGGTCTTGTCGGCGTCGGACAGCGGCACCGTCTGCATCCACTCCATGGCCGGCGGGTTGAGCACAAACGGCCAGTCGACGGCGAACAGGATATGATCGACGCCCATTTCCATGACGCAGCACAGCAGCGCCGGATCGGAGAAATTGCCGCTCGTGGTGATGTAAAAATTGTTGCAGAACACGTCGCGGAACGACAGCGCCTTCTGCCCCGGCCGCGCCAGCGCGTGATCGACGCGCCAGACCAGAAACGGCAGCGTCTCGCCGAGATGGCCGAGAATGATTTTCAGATTGGGATGGCATTCGAACACGCCGGACAGCACGAGCCGGATGGCAAGTGTCGCGGTCTCCACCGTGTAGCCCCACGCCGCCCGCGCCACGATCGGGAAATCCTTGACGTAATCGTCGTAGTAGAGCCGGCGCACGTCGGCCTGCGGCAGCGACGGATGCAGA
>JASHWN010000474.1 GCA_030044035.1 Xanthobacteraceae bacterium | reverse complement strand
GGCGTACTCGACGACTGCCAGACCCTGTTCGAATCTCTTCACTACCTCAGCACGCGGGAAACGCGCCTGATCATCGCCTACTTTTCGCATCTCTGGTATCCCGCCTTAAAGCTCGCCGAGCGGCTCAAACTGCGCATGCCGCAACCGTGGCAGAACGTGCTGTCGCCTGCGGATATTCGCTCGCTTGCCGCCCTTGGCGATTTCGAGGCCGTCAAATCGGAAATCCGCCTGTTGATGCCGTTTCGTCTGTTCGGCCTGGGGCGATTGATCAACCGCTTTCTTGCTCCATTTCCCATTTTGCGCCAGGCCGGACTGCGGCATTACACGGTTTGCCGTTCGCTGCAGCGCACGGTCGATGGATTGAGTTCGGCGAGCATTATCGTTCCGGCCCGAAACGAGCGCGGCAATATCGAGGCGGCCGTGCGCCGAATCCCGCCCTTCGCAGCAGACATCGAAATCATCTTCGTCGAGGGACACTCCAAGGACGGGACGTGGGAGGAAATCCAACGCGTCATTGCTGCCTATCCGCAGCACAATATCAAGGCCATGCGTCAGCCCGGCAAGGGCAAGGCGGATGCCGTATTTGCCGGCTTCGAAGGCGCCGGCGGCGAGGTTCTGATGATTCTCGATGCCGACCTCACCATGCCTCCCGAACAGCTGCCGAAATTTTGGCAGGCGATCGCATCGGGCAAAGGCGAATTCGTGAACGGCTCCCGGCTGGTTTATCAGATGGAAGACGAGGCGATGCGCTTTCTCAATCTGCTTGCCAACAAGACCTTCTCGGTGGTTTTCAGCTGGCTGCTTTCGCAGCGCCTGACCGACACGCTGTGCGGAACCAAGGTGTTGCGTCGCGCGGATTATCAACGCGTCAAGGCCGGCCGCGCCTATTTCGGTGAATTCGATCCGTTCGGCGACTTCGACCTGATTTTCGGTGCATCGAAGCTCGGACTAAAGGTCGTGGAGGTGCCGATCCGCTACGCCAGCCGCACCTATGGCGAAACCCAAATTTCGCGCTTTCGCCATGGACTTATGCTTTTGCGCATGGTTCTGTTCGCGTTCTTCCGTATCAAGGCCATGTGAGCGCGGCCATCCACCAGCATCGAGCCGCATAAGCCAATGCAGTCTGTCATCCGAGGCGATGCAGTTGTGATTAAGCCGACAACCCATTATCGCCCGGACATTGACGGGCTCCGCGACTCGGTTCCGTCAGAGGGGAACAAATTCTCCCGTCTCGTATGCTGGGAACAGCATCACGGCTCGTCTCTGATGCGAACGTAACTGAGCGGTACTGCTCCTGAGGTGTTCGGAACCTTCCGATTCAAGAAAAGCGTGCCTCGATGACGGGCCAAGCCGACCCGGATTTCGAAAACCGGCGCCGACATGTCCTGATCGATTGGGACTAAAAATTCTCTGTCGAGGATCGTAACCTCAGAGGGCTGGAGCGGAGCGTCGACGACAGCAACGGGATTGGTCTTGCCGACCAAATTAACAGCCATCACGGCCCTATTCCGTTTTGTGCTGAAACAGCTCAGAACAACGTGAAAGTGCAAATGGCTGCAACCGGGCCGCGGCCGATGAGAAACACGGAGGATCGCCGCCCCGTCGGCGGTGGTCGCTACATTGCGATCCGCTGGAATGACGCTCGTTGTCTCCCCTTCGGCAGCATAGTAGGCGGTAGTGGGCTCCCGTGCGGCCCTATCGAACCTCCGGAAGGTCCTGGAGTGATATTCTCGATACGTCAACCTTGTCCCGACGCTTTCACGCACCAGCCAGTCCGCAGCCTCATCGACATCCAGACGGTCGCCCAGGCGCTTTCGGTTGCCAAACAAAATGTCCAGACTGATGTCCTGCAGGCCATAGATTTCGGCCACCGCGATCATCTTGACAAGCCGGTCTATATCGATCTCCGCTTGCTGACCCGAATTCTCGAAAATGCTTTGCAAAAAGAGAATATCAAAGACCGCCGCGCGACCGATCGGTTCCAACACATACTCGCCATTGCCAATCTCTTTGGGAAACCCCTGCGCCAACGGCGGACGCGGCACGCGGTGCAGGCCGGCGTCGTAAGGCGTAAAGTCATACGGCGCCAGTTGCTCGTATAGCTCGACAAAATGCGATCGCGGGTTCCGCCGCGTACGCAGGAACGAGGTTTCCGATTCGACGCCGAAAATTCCGCTGTTCAGAAAGAACTGCCGCGCGCCTTTAACAATCTCCACCTCGTAGGTCTCGGCATCCATCTTCATGAAGTCGATGGCGCCAATGGTGCCTTCGCCGAACAAGGTATCGAGGCGGCGGATCGGGACGATTCGCCACGAATCGTCAGTCGGATCGGTGCGGTTGCTTGCCGCAAAGTGCGACGATGCCGGGTTGTCGGGATAGAACTTGAACGCGCGAGTGCCGTCCTCTTCGGCGAGTCCGACATTGAGGTAATGCAATCGGTCGGGATGTTCGTTGCTTGCGATAAGGGGGCCGACCCCTTCATCGTAAAGCACGTCGAACCCCCATGCCTCCAGATGATCGCCGAAATTCCACCAGTGCTCCGCGATGCCGCCGCGGACCCCGACATCAATCAGACGGAACGGCTGTTGCAGCAGATTTCGTCTGCACACCTCGCGGGTAAAATAAGGATAATCTGGGTGCCTGTGAGCCACTGACCTGTTTTCTCAACTGTCCAGCCCAGGCCGACCGCCCCCGGGGACAGAGGGCGTTGGCCGACGGGCAGGGCTCACAAATCTATGCGAAGCGAGGCGATGCCTGCGACGGTCGAGCAGACTACCGCAAACAGCGGACTTCTTCCACATCCCAGGCGGTTGATCACCTCGGAACGCTGCCGAGATCGACGCGAGCGGCGTCTAGCATGTCGCGCAGCCGGCAGGCCGGATTGGACAGCGGCCTGTAGCGCAATGCGATACGGCCTTCGACGTGGCCGCTGAACAGTATGGCGGTTTGGTCGAGATTAGCGCGCAGCGTCAGCGGTGGCGCCTGGCCCGACTTGCTCCAGTCGAACGTCAGGCAGCGACTGAATTCGAGGGGCAGCACCAGCAGCGCCCGTCCGTCTGCATCGGCCGAAAGCGTCAAGAAGCCCCGCTCTACGGTGAGGCGGTTGTTGCGCACGGGCGCCAACGGGCCTTCGGGCAACGGCTCGAATAGAACGGCTTCGTCGCGCAAATCATGCCCAACCGCACGCAGGCGCGCCACCGCGTCGGCCGCATTACCGACGACGGCTACCTTAGTGGCGGCGCGGCCGGAAATATTCGGATCGGCCAGCTCATAGAGATATTGCGTGCGCGAAGCGCCGACGTCCATCTGCACAACCGGCGTCCGGGCGGGCAACGGCTGCTCGGTCAACACGTACTTTACGCCCAATTGGCCGAGCACATCGGCATCAAACGCCGAGACCCACTCGTGGACGCGGAAAAACCATGCGCCCTTGGGATTGAGCAGCCGCGACATCAGCACGTGAAAGAATGGCGAAGTGCTCGGACTTGTCTCCTCCAGGGTCGGTATGTCGTAGTACCAGAAGCCATACTCGCGGTGATCGTTGCCGACGTAATACGCCGTCAGCGCATCGTAATAGTGCTGGTTGATCATTGGGGCATTCGGCAATTCGGCTTCGACAAACCGGCTGCCCGCAACGTTGACGACGCGGCCGCGGAACGGCTCGCCGGGATGCAGCGCGATGTGATGTTCGAGAAAATCGACGATTGGCGTGCGCTGCGGCGGCCAGGGAAATGCAAGGTAAGTCCGCCATTGGCTCTGTGACGGCGGCGTCCAGAATGCCACGGTTCCCCACGGAATTAAGAAAATCGCCGCGGTGCCGGCGATCACGGCCAGGTGGCGTCCGTGCTGCAACCTCTTCGCTATGTGACTGGCCGATAGATAGACGAGATTTGCGGCAAACAGCGCGTGAAGCGGATAGATCATCATGTCGAAATAGCCTCCGGGCGGTCCGCCGCGCCATTCCACTCCAGTGAGAATGAGGACGGCGGTTACGGCCCACAAAAGGCCGTTGAACGCCAAATAACCGAGCGCGAACGGCCGCAGCGGCGTGGCGCGGAAAGCTGCAACGACGCCGCCCAAGAGTGCGATGCCATAAAAACAGACCCCCGCCGGGCGCACAGCCGGCTTTTCCAGGAGCAAAGACGGCCATGTCCAAGTGACTGGCGAAGGAGCCATATCGGTCAAAAAGTAAGTCAGTTTCGAATACAGCATAAGGCCGGCGAGCCAGACGCCGAAACACGCAAGATAGGGCACGCTGATGGCAGCCACGGTGCCGAGCTTCCAGCTGACTTCGGCTCGCGTGCTCGCCGCGATGACACAAACTGCGCCGAAGAAAACGAGAATCGGCGCATAAATTGGCAGCATCAGCGGAAAGGCAATCGTCAAATAGGTAAGGCTGACAAAAATGCCGACGCCGCAGGCCAGCGACTGCGCGCGCGGCACGCGGCCGATCGGCACGAACAGCGCCAGCGCTATCCCACTGAACGATATCGTACTCAGCAAATGCGGGTTACCCCACAGCCTTTCGATGAAGGGTGTCAAGATGACGTACGGTAGGGCTCCGAGCAGGCCGAGCCAAGCAGCCATTAGTGTCGCCGATAATGAAAAGCCGATCACTCGCCCGAGGAGAAGCACGGCAACAGCGAATTCGCAGGCGAACCACGTCGCCGAGACTGCGGGCAACCAGTTTCCGGTGCCGCCGAATGGTCCGAGCAAAAAGCCCGGGATGGCTTGTGTATCGATAGGAAACGAAAGGCCGCCTATACCTCTGAGAAAATCCATGAAAAAGGTGGCCATACCCGGTACCCATTCGGCCTGGGTCTTGACGGTCGACAGAATGAACGTGCCGTCATAGCTGAAGTACGTGAAGGGCGCCTGCAGCCGGAACATCAACAGCGAGAGCGCTATCAGCGAAATCGCGTTGGCGACCACAACCGGCACGCTCTTTCGCAGCGGCCAGGCTGCGGGCGCCTCAACTTGCAAGTTCTGCGGAAATACGAATGAGCCGCCAATCTTTTGCAGCAAGTTACAGTCCTATGGCGCAGCATGCGCGACGCGTCATCGCATTATGCTATAGATGCATTTCAAAATGAAGCAATGATCTAAGCTGCCGTAACTGGCTGGTTGGAGCGGTGAGCGAGGACATGAAGCAATTACGGGTTGCCTAGCCATTGTGGCATCGGCGATGTCCTTCCGCCTGCATGCACAGGCCAAAATTCTTTTGGTCGATCTATGGGTTGAGCGACAAGTTGCGGTGCGATGGATATTATATCACCGGCTCTTATTGCTGACTCATATCCGTCACCCTGAGGTGCGAGCGAAGCGAGCCTCGAAGGGCGACGGCCCGTGAGTCCTCGGCCGTATCCTTCGAGGGCCGCTTCGCGGCCACCTCAGGATGACGGTCAACATTAATTGCGCTTGGCATTAGGCGAAACCGATGACGGCTGCGTCGCTGCAGTGCCTGCCGGCAGGAACATCAAAGCCTCGAACGGATGTGCTTACGATGGCCGTAGCGCCGGAACGAGCAAATCGACGGTAATTTTTTCGGCAGGTAGCGGCATCCGCAAGGAGCCAAAGGTTACCCTACGCCCACATCGACGTGTATGGCGTCCGCCATCTCGGAGCGCCGCACGGACATGGTGAGGCTCGGCGTAATGTGCCGAGCTATCAATTTGACGCTCGTGATTGGCTGTCAGGTCGAGTGCTGAAGCGGATTTACACCGAAAATCGAAGTTGCATCGCCGGACTCCGATGGCCCCGGCGAAAGATCAACCATCGCCGCGGGTGTGGAGAAAAAGCTGCTCATTGGCGGCACGATTTCGGAGAGACCGCCCGCTGACCCGACCGATTGCCGGCTTTGCCCGGCATTAGCAAGCACTGAGTCGGCGCTGAAATTGCCGCCGGTAAGCGAAGTCGTGCCTCCGGAAAAGGGCAGCTCCATCGGCGAATCAACGCCGCCCAGATTGTCATCTGCAGGCGCTTGCACCATCGCCGGCGGCTGCACGACATTCATCGTCGCCAATCCGGAGGGCGGTGCGCCTATCGACGTCGACAGCGCGTCGGACTCATCCGCAAAGTCGTCAATGCCGGAATCGGTGGCAGCCGCCGAATCGGCGCTGCTTCCAAGGTCGGCAAGGGCCGTATTCGATGGAATTTGTTCGGTGCTGGTCGCGGTATTGCCGTTCAAGAGTTGCAGTTCGTACTCGCCCGTGCTGGCGTCGTAATAAATCAGATCGTCCAACCCGTTATCGGTGAAATCGCCGACGCCGACGACCGTCCAGCTTGGGTTTCCCTCGAAGGGGCTATTCGCAATTTCGCCACCGCCTTCTCCAGTAGTGCCTTTGAGAAGCTGAATTTCCGCGATTCCGAGGCTTGCATTGTAAAACACCAGATCGTCGTACCCGTTGCCCGTAAAATCGCCCACGCCAACGGGAGTCCAGCCCGGAAGATTTTCGAACGGGCTGTTGGTCAGCAAGCCGCCGCCTACTCCGGTGGTGCCGTTCAACATCTGAATTTCGGTGTCGCCCAAGCTGGCATTGTAAAACACGATATCGTCGTAGCCGTTGTCGGTGAAATCGCCCACGCCAACCGGCGTCCAGCCGGGAAGATTTTCGAACGGGCTGTTGGTCAGCAGTCCGCCGCCTACTCCCGTGGTGCCGTTCAACATCTGAATTTCGGTGTCGCCCAAGCTGGCGTTGTAAAACACGAGATCGTCATAGCCGTTGTCGGTGAAATCGCCAGCGGCCACCGGAGCCCAGCCGGGAAGATTTTCGAACGGACTATCGGTCAGCAGCCCGCCGCCTACTCCCGTGGTGCCGTTCAACAGCTGAATTTCGGTGTCGCCCAAACTCGCGTTGTAATATACGAGATCGTCGTAACCATTGTCGGTGAAATCGCCGGCCGTTACGGGCGTCCACCCGGCGAGACCCTCAAACGGGGTGTTCGTGATCTCGCCACCTCCAGTCGACGTATTCCCGTTCAGGAATTGGAGCGTGGTAATCGATGTGCTGCTGTTGAAATACGCCAGATCGTCGTAGCCGTTGGCGGTGAAGTCCCCGACGACGACTGTTCCGAGAGGGGCGCTCGATCCCCAGTAGTCATTTTCGGTCACCGTGACCGAATCGGACCCTGACTGGATGGTGCCGTAGGCTTCCTGAACGGACCCATTGACGCCGGGGGGGTCGTTGTTGTCCGTCCACATGCCGATCGATTGCGCAGATGAGAGGCTGGCGACCGAGCCATTTGAATAAGTCGCACTGACATTGTCGAACGTGACAGGCGAGTTGAGGAAGTCGGCCAGGGGCGGTTGCGACTCTTGGCCGTTGCCGCTGATCAATTCGGGCGTTTCGACAATGGCTTCGGCGCTATTGCCCTGCAGGCTGGTTCCGCTTGGCGCCGCCAAGCTGGTTTCGTAGGTCTGGCCGGTTGTTTCGTCGTCGAGGATGAAGGTGGCTTCGGTCGCACCGGCGCCAGTGGTTTCGACGGTGACCTTTATCGTGTTGCCTGGGTTTACGTCGAAGGATGAAAGAGGGATCATCTCGGCATCGGCCGGATACCATTCGACCCACGCCTGGCAACTGAGCGTTGTCTGACCGTTGGATGTCTGCGCTTCCTCGTAAACGCCGGCCTGACACACGTCCGAGGATTGGTAACCGTCGATGCCGACCCACTCGGCGACGTCCGAGGTCGTGACGCCGGGCACCTGCGCGATGGTCGGGATCACCCACTGGGCAGAGACGGTGCTGAAACTTTCGCCCGAGGGAGCCGTCATGACGGCCCCAGACCAGTTACTCGACTCGATGTTCGTGGTTGTCGTGCCAAGGACCGACGGCGTCGCGCCGGTCGTCCCGCTGCCCGCCGCGGGACTCGCCGGAGTCGGCGGTTGGCTAATGAGGCCAAGGTCGCCAACCAGCACGGGTCCGGTGCTCTGCACGGGCGACGTTTGCTCCTGTGCGGCACCAAACGCTTGGTCGGCCCCGGCGCCAGGCGCTTGGGACGACGAGTTGTCGAAAGTCCCGGCCTGCCCGTAGGCCGGCGCGCTGCCGAACCCCTGCTGAAACGAAGCTGCTCCCGAGCCGCCGTCGGTTTCGCTATCCAAACCTGGTTGGCCGTTCAGTTTGTAGTATTTCATCGATGATTTTCCGTGCTCGACGCCCGGCGTCGAAGTTCAAGGAAACTCACGGCTGGAACCGTGGCAGCGCCCGACATCGCAATCATATCGGCGGGCAAGCGCTCGGCCCGAGCATGTCGGCTTGCGGCCACCGGAACTTCGCGTGCTACCGCCGGGCAAACTTGCCGAAGCATCCCCAGCGTACGCACAAATACTTGAGCACGCCCGGCAGCGTCAACGGCGCGGCCGCGTCGCAATCGAAAAAATAATGCGGCGGGAATAGTTACAAGAAGGCTAAACTGCGTCCAAAGTCGCGCTTATTGCGGGACACGACTTGTCAGCTCGTTGACGACACGCCGGCTGCCACGGGTACTGAAGAGAACCTTATCGTTGCGGCGGAAAGCCTTCGCTGTGCGCAAGCCCGACGGCTTGGCTTGACTTTCGCCGCGCCGTTCCGTCGAGCACGGGCTCGTTGTCCACATCGTTGGGCACCAAAGCGGGCCCCGTCACGCGCCGGGCGGATCGGTGCAGTTGCGCGGTCCGGCCAATCCGGCTGTCGGTGCGGTGGGCGGTGTACTCCGGCTCGTAGGGCAAAACGAAACGCTTGGAGGGCTGTGACATCTCCGCCTCTACTGACATCGCTCCCACCCCACTCGGTACGAAATTATCGCTCTGCAAAATGAAATATTGCTTCCCCAGGGCGGTTCCATGGCGGCCTACGTTTAACTTTTCGTTACCGGGAAATCTCGCAGCCGTTGCAGAGGGCGGCCCGAGGCTTGGTCGCTTGCGATCAAGCCGCCTCAATGCCTGGCGAAATGCTTCTCGACCTTGACGATCGCCTTCACCGCGTCACGAGCTTCGCGCTCGCCGTAGCGCTCGTTGAGGTAAAGGTTGAACGATCGATTGCAGACGTCATGCGCGTTCGGAACGTCGAAATCGTCGCCGAGGTACGGCCGTATATAGGGCCAGTCCGACACGACGAAGCGATAGTGCGGATTGAGATCGATGCCCTCGGCGCGCACCGCCTCGGCAAATTCGATCTTGCTGCAGGTGATGGCGCCGCAATCGACCATCACCGGGTAGAAGAACGGCGAGTCTGTTGGCGAGAACGGATACGGCGCGCAGACGTCGGAGGCGTCGACCAGGCGCGCGACGAAATCCGACACGAAGGCCAGCCGGCCGATGATCGTGCTGCGCAGGCGAGCGAGCGAGGCGAGCCCGATCGCGCAGGAGATTTCGTCAGTGTTGTGGTTGAGCGCTGGGAACAGATAGTTCGACGGGTCACGGTCGCTGAAATCGTCACGCCAGCGCGGTTTTCCCCGGTCGGCGTGCGCGATAGCACGATGGTGCAGTTCGAGGTCCTTGGTGAAGACGACGCCGCCCGACGGTCCGGTCATGTGCGCCTTGCGGTACATGGTCGAAAATGCTGCGATGTCGCCAAAGCTGCCGACGCGCTTGGCCCGCAACAGGGCGCCATGGGCCTGTGCGCAATCCTCGATGACCTTGATACCGCGCGCGTGGGCGATCTCGACGATCTTGTCGATCTCGGCCGCCTGGCCGGCCGCATGCACCACCATCACGGCCCTGACGTTCGGCGTGATGCGTTCGGCGAATTGGTCCGGCCCGACATTGTAGCTGCCGCGCTTTGAATCCATCAGCCGCGGCTTGAGACCGTTGAGCACGATCGCCGCCAGGCTGCCGGGATCGGTGATCGGCGAGATCAAGACTTCGCTGCCTTTGGGCAGATCGAGCGCTGCGACCGCGACATAGAGCGACGAGGTGCCGGTGGCGACCGCGTCCGCGTAGCCGCCACCCATCATCTCGGCAAAGGCGCGGCAATACATGTTCTCGAAATGGCCTTCGTAGCCGGGGTCGACGTTGCGCTCGCGGTAATAGTCGAGCACCGCCATGACCATCTTGCGTTCGGCGTCGCCCAGCGCGAGCCGCGGCGGCATCGGCGTCTTGCGCACCTTGTCGCCGCCATGAATGGCGAGCGCGGCGTTGGGCGCCGGACGCGGCTGCATCGTGTCGCCACTGTCGCCGGCATTGGGCGCAACGTCGTTCATCAGGCGCCAACCCGCTCGGCGATGGCGCCGACTTCGAGTCCGTGCGCGGCCAAAAGATCGTCGTGGCTGCCGTAATTGTGGATGAAGGCGTCCTGCAGGGT
>JASHWN010000473.1 GCA_030044035.1 Xanthobacteraceae bacterium | reverse complement strand
CTGCAGCGCAGCTTGCCGCCTATCATCAAGCCGCTGCCACTTCGCGCCGCGGCGAAATCCGACAAGCTGCGGGTCGCCTATCTCTCCTCGGACTTCCGCAGCCATGCGGTCGCCACCTCGATCGTTGAGCTGTTGGAGCGTCACGACCGCGCCGATTTCGAGCTGGTCGGACTATCGACCGGCCCCGACGACGGCAGCGCCATACGCGCGCGCATCGCCAAATCGTTCGACCGCTTCCATGACGTGTCGTCACGCTCCGACCACGGGATCGCAGAACTGATCAGGGAGCTCGACATCAATATCGCGGTCGATCTCAACGGGCTCACACGCGGCAACCGCGTCGGCAGCCTCGCGTTCCGTCCGGCGCCCGTTCAGGTCCTCTATCTCGGCTATGCGAGTACGACTGGCGCAGACTTTATCGATTACTTTCTCGCCGATCCGACCGTGCTGCCGTTTGCCGAGCAGCGTCATTTCAGCGAAAAGATCATCCACTTGCCGGACTGCTATCATCCCAGCGACACGACACGGCAAATCGCGCCAACGGCCCCCACGCGGGCCGAGCTTGGACTGCCGGAACATGGGTTCGTGTTTTGCTGTTTTAATCGCAGCTTCAAGATCAGCGCGAGCATCTTCGAGGCCTGGACGCGCGTCCTGCGGCGCGTGCCGGAAAGCGTGTTGTGGCTGCCGAAGATGCAAGACATTGCAATGGAAAACCTCCGCCGCGAACTGGCGGGGCGCGGCCTCGATCCGGCGCGGCTGGTATTTGCGCCGCGGCTGGAACGCATTGAGGACCACCTCGCCCGTCACCGCCGCGCCGATCTCTTTCTCGATACGCTGCCTTACGGCGCGCACTCGACCGCGCTCGACGCGCTGTGGGCCGGATTGCCGATTGTCACCTGCGTCGGCGCTGCGTTTGCCAGCCGGGTCGGCGCGAGCCTGCTCAACGCCGTCGGCCTGCCCGAATTGGTGACAACGAAGCTAGAAGACTACGAGGCACTGGCCGTGAAGCTCGCGACCGAACCGGCTTTGTTGCACGCGATCCGCGGCAAACTCGACGTCAACCGATCCACGTACCCGCTGTTCGATATCGATCGCCTGCGCCGGCACATCGAAGCGGCCTACAAAATCATTTGGGACATTCACCAGCACGGCGAAGCGCCACGCCAAATCAGGATCGAACCGCTCGCGTGACGCATCGCGACGGCATCGCCGGCCTGGCGCATTTGCGGAGGGGATTTATGGAGCAAAAAACCGACGAGATGACCCTGACGTTTCGCTGCCCGCCCGAGCTCGCCGGCGTGCTGCCGGAGCCGATACCGGCGGTGCAAGGCCTGCCGGAATGGTTCAAATCCATGCCGCAGCGGGTCGTCAACCCGCGCTCCGGCTACCAGCTGGACACGCTCAAACGCTGCCCCCCGTTCATCGACGCCATGACCTACGGCTTTCTCATCCCGCTAGCCACTGATCTGAAAGTGCAGGATGGCGAATTCACCTGGAATATCGATCTCGCGGGCACCGCGTTGGATAACGCGTTTTCGCCGATCGATTTTCACGACCCGATCCAGGCCGTCGGCTCGCCGTTCTTCGACGACGACCGCTACATCATCAAGTTCATCAATTTCTGGACCATCCAAGCGCCGCCAGGCTATTCGCTGCTGTTCACCCACCCCGTAAACCGCCGCGATCTGCCGTTTACTGCGCTGACGGGACTGGTCGATTGCGATGCCTATCGCGACGTGCCAGTGCAATTTCCGGCGCATTGGCATGATGCTTCCTTCAACGGGGTGCTGCCGAAAGGCACGCCGCTGGTCCAGTGCCTGCCGGTGAAACGCGAAACCTGGCAGGCGCGCTGCGAGGCGCTGTCTGCCGAAGCGATGGAGCGGTTCAGCGACACCAACGATTCGCTGCGCGACGAAACCGCCGTTTACCGCCGCAATTTCCGCGCGGCGAAGCGATAGCAGGAGCGTCGGATCATCGCTTCGCGCCCAACAAAAAGTCGGCGCCGGCGCTCGGTTTGAGCCAGAACCGGCCGCGCGGCGCTTTTACGAGCGAGGACAGCGCGTTGGTGTAATGCGCAGGATCGCCGCGCGCCGCGGTGCGGAAGCAGTCGTACCCCGCTTCGGAATCGCCGAGCGCCAACAGGCAATGGCCGAGGCTGATCCACGCGCCCCAATGCGCCGGCCGCGCCATCAGGTATTGCCGTAAGTGCGCGGCCGCAGGCTCGTTCTCATGCAGCTCCTGATGGGTCTTGCCGAGGCCGAACAGCGCATCGGGAAAGCCGGGATAAAGCACGAGCAGCCGGCCAAACACCGCCTTGGCTTCGGCGTGGTGGCGGCGTTCGAGCAACAGAAAGCCGAGCTGCGCCTGCAGCCCTGACGCCATCGGCGCGGCTTCGACGCCGCGCCGCAGCGCTTCAGCCGCCTCATCGAAGCGTTTGAGCGAAATCAGAAGCTGGGCAAATTCGGCGAATGCCGGCGGATACGGCGGGCTTCGCTTGACGGCGCGGCGCAGCCGCGACGCCGCGTCGTCGGCGCGGCCGGCAAGCCGCAGCGCGAGCGCAAGCTCGGTGTCGAGCTCGGCGTCGTGGCTCGAGCGCGCCGCCGGCTCCAACAGCGCGATCGCGTCCGCTGCCCTGCCCTGCAGGCGCATGGCGCGCCCGGCGATCTTCAACGCCGCGACATGGCGCGCATCAGCCTTGAGCACCTCGCCTGCCAGGCGCTCGGCATCGCCGGGGCGCTGGGCGTTGAGCGCCATGACGGCCTGCTGCAGCAGGCCATCGAAGCGGCCCGGCATTCGGCTTGCTGCCTGCGGATGCGAGGGCGGCTTCGTCATGGCTTCGATTCGCGCTTTTCCACTAGGTCAATGCCGGTGATCTGCCCGGCAGGAAAGTAGTCCGCCGACATGGCGAGGGAAGCGGCTCGTGAGGTCCTGGCGACGTAACCACACTTTGCATGCTACCTTTAAGAACGGCCGGTTGGGTAGCCGGTGGGGACAGTTCCCGAAATACAATCAGGGCGAGGGGTCGATCTAAGGCAATAGAGCGGTGTGAGGCCCGCAGCATGCCGGCGCGGTATTGCCGTTTTGCCAACCCGCTTTCACATGAGCCAGCCGGCCGCAACGGATGACCCGATCCACAAATAAGCAAAGGGAGTTCGCAAGGTTGCCGAACACGAATAGGGCGTTCAATGAAGCGCTCGCTGCATTGAACCGCGGGAGCTTCTTCGAGGCGGAGCGTCTGTTCAGGGAAGTGTTGGCGGCAGATCCCAAACACATTCCTTCACTCAATTTATTATCCGTTGTCCTGATGAGCATGGATCGGCATCAAGAGGCCGAACAATTCATCTCAAGGGCGGTAAAACTAGATCATAGATCGGACGTTTCTTTCTACAACTACGGCTTGATCGCAAAGCGCCTAAACAAACCCCATCAGGCGATAGAGCTGTTCGATAAGGCGCTGCACCTGAACGGCAAGGTTCCTGAAACCTGGAACAACCGCGGCACGATCTTTAATGACCTGGAGAATTACGAAGCTGCAATATCCGATTTCGATCGCGCGATACATCTGAACACAAACTACGCCGAGGCATATGCGAACAAGGGGAAGTCGTTAATCAAACTAGAGCGTCACGACGAGGCGCTCGCGGCCTACGACCAAGCGCTGGCTCTCAATCCTAATTTAGCTGAAGCTTGGTTGGGACGCGGTAATGTATATTCCAACCTGAAGCGTCATGACGACGCTTTCGCGGCGTGCAACAGGGCGCTGGCGCTGAAGCCTGATTTCGCAGAGGCGTGGCTGGGTTGCGGCGAAGTCCTTATCGGCCTGAAGCGCCATGACGAGGCGCTTGCCGCCTTTGACAAAGCGCTGGCAATCAGGCCGGATTTGGCGGAGGGCTGGCTCGGCCGAGGCAATGTCTGTTCCAACCTACAGCGCCAAGACGATGCGCTCGCGGCTTACAATCAAGCATTAAAGCTCAAGCCCGATTCGGCGCAAGCCTGGCTCGGCCTCGGCAATCTTCATGCCAGCGCCAATTGCCAGGATGACGCCCTGGCGGCTTACGACAATGCGATCGCGCTCAAACCCGATTTGCCCGAAGCTTGGACGGCTCGTGGACACGCCCTCATCTCGCTTCGGCGCTATGAAGATGCATTTCGCGATTTAGATAAGGCGCTGGCTCTGAAGCCTGACGGCGCGTTTATTGAGGGACTACGTCTTCATGCCAAAATGTATCTGTGCGATTGGAGCAACCTTGACGCGGAACGGGCGCATCTGGAATCTTCGATCGAAAGCGGCATACCACAGTTGCCATTCGTTCTGCTTCCTGCCTCTTCGTCCGGTGCCGAGCAGTTGCGATGTGCCAAGCTGCTCAACAAAATTGAATATAGATCCCCCGCTCAACCCTTCTGGCGAGGCGAGCATTACGCACATCAGCGCATCCGTGTTGCCTACGTGTCAGCCGATCTGTGCGACCATCCGGTGGCACATTTGATTGCCGGCGTTTTCGACCATCACGACAAATCGCGTTTTGAAGTGACAGGGGTGGCGCTGAGATCGGAACCCAACTCGCCGATGCAGCAAAGAGTAAAGGGTTCACTCGAACATTTTGTCGACGCACAGCATGAAAATGACGAAAGCATTGCCCGCCTTCTGCGCCATCTCGAGATCGATATCGCGGTCGACCTCATGGGCTTCACCGGCAGACATCGGACAAATATTTTTGCCCGGCGCCCGGCGCCGATTCAACTCAACTACCTCGGCTATGCCGGAACGATGGGGGCCGATTACATCGATTACATAGTTGCCGACTCTATTGTCATTCCGCCCGATCACTTTGAGTTCTTCGACGAGAGGGTAGTTTGGCTGCCCGGCAGCTTCATGCCGAGCGATCCCCGTCGTCCCGCGGCGCAAGGAACGCCGCGCCGAAGCGACTGCGGTTTGCCCGAGGGGGCCTTCGTCTTTTGCTGTTTCAACGGCTCATACAAGCTCAATCCCCAAACGTTTAGAGGCTGGATGCGTCTGCTCAAAGCCGCTCCGAACAGTGTGCTGTGGCTCAGTAGACAAGGCCCAATCGCCATAGCCAACCTGCGGCGAGAGGCTGAGGCTCATAGTGTCGCATCCGACCGCATCATCTTCGCCGCAGGCGTGCCCTCGCTGGCCGATCACCTGGCGCGGCATCGATTGGCCGATCTGTTTCTGGATACCTTGCCTTATAATGCTCATTCCACGGCAAATGACGCGCTGTGGGCGGGATTGCCGGTTTTGACTCGAATAGGCCAAACCTTCGCCGGCCGCGTTGCCGCAAGCCTGTTGAACACGATTGGCTTGCCTGAGCTTATTGCTCATTCCGAGGAGACCTATGAAAATATGGCGTTGGCGCTCGCCAATGATCCGATAAAGCTCGGGGAAATTCGGCAGAATCTGGAAGCGAATCGCCTGACAAGCGCTTTGTTCGACACGCAATTGTTTACGCGCCATTTGGAAGCGGCCTACGCGACGATGTATGAACGGCACCACGCCCATCTGCCGCCAGACCATTTCGCGGTTCCGGAGAGCGCAGACGGCGGACGCGCCTGATACCTTGCCGGCAGATATCCTTTCGCGGTGCGCAAGCGCGCGTAAAGCGAAGGGCTCAGCATGCGACCTTCGCGCCCCGTTCCACCAAGAAAAATCCCCGGCGGGTGGCCCGCCGGGGATCGCAGAACTTTTATGCCTCGATCAGCCGATCAGGGCAGGAAGTCCTTGTGCATGCGCACGGTGAAGCTCCAGTTGCTCTCGTTGGACACGGTACAAGTCCCAACCGCGCAACCCACACCCGTCGCACCCCAGGTGCCGGCTCCGATGATGCCTGCCGGCAGGGTTCCGCCGGTGGCCGTGGCACTGTCGAGCTCCTGGTAGATCGCTTCGACACCGATGTAGAAGCTCTTGGTCACGTCCCACTGCAGCCGGGAGCCGACGCCCCAGAACTGGTAGTTGTTGTTGCAACCGGCTGTGGCAAGGAGCGTACCGGCAGCGTTGTTGCCGGTCGAGTTTCCTTCTGCGGCGCAGAGCAGAGTGTTGGCCTGGTTGCCGTAGCTGATCGACATGTAGTTGAAGACCAACGACTGGTGCCACTGCGGCGTCCAGTAGTGCTCGTAGGCGGCGTCCACTCCCCAGCCCGTGGTCAGCAAGCAACCGGTGTTGCCGACGGCGCCCAGCGAGCCGGCATAGACGCAGTCGCTGCCGACGCCGTAGCCGACGGTGCCACCCTGGGCGACGCCCAAGTTCTCGCCGTTGCCGGCGTTGAACAGATACTTGGTCGCGCCTTCGGTGTAGCTCGCCGCGACGATGAAGTTGTCGCCCGGCGCGATCATCGGCGTATTGATCTTGATGCCGCCGCTCACCACCCAACCCCACTGATCGCCAGGATGGCCGTCGAGCACGGCCGTAGAGCTTGGGGAGTAGTACAGCGGATTGAGCTGATGCGCCGCCCCAGACACCTGGGCGCTACCCCAAGCTTGGTCGACACGGATGTTGCCGACATAGTCGGGGTTCTGCCAGCCGCCGTAGCCGCCACCGGCCGCGAACGCGCCGCCGGGAAGGACACCCACAAAGGTTACCGGCGCGCCAGCTGCTGGATTGGTCAGACCAATGATCTGGCTGGTGCGACGCTCTTCGGCCGAGAAGGTGGCCGACACGCCGCCGCCGAGCTGAGCCGTGTAGGCCCACACCCACCAGCCACCGTCGCCGGTGTCTTCGTTCGGGATGTTGCCGGCGCGATACAGGTACGCCGCCGCCGGGTAGAAGTCGAAGAACGACACGGCGAGACCGGCGGTGAAGCCGGCCCACTGCACGTAAGCGCGGTTCGAGCTGAAGTTGGTCGACGGCGCTTCGTTACCGTTATTGGTCGAGCTGATGCCGACCGCGATGTAGCCGCGGGCGACGCCGTACGCCGTTTGCTCGCGGGCGTCGGCCGTGATGTAGCCGCGCTCACGAGTCCACAGGTTGTTGGTGACGCGGTTGTTGACGTCGTTGTTGAAGATACCTGTGGTCGAAGAGCCGTTGATGCCCCAGGTCGCTTCAGCGCGCACCCAGCCGCCGATTTTCAGGCACATGTCGGTGCCCGGCATGTAGTAGAACCCCGCCCCGTAGAGGCTGCAGATCTTCACGTATTGGACCGGTTTGGCCTTTACGGGAAGATCGGCTGCCTGACCTGCAGTGACCGCAACAAGGCCAGCCGCAGAGCCGAGGAGGAGGCTTCTTACCATCTTCATTGTGAACCTCCAGTTTGTTTGCCGTGGGAGGGTTCCGTTGCCCGCCGGGTGCTGACGCCCCCTGGTTACGTCCCCTGGTCCCCAAATTCCCCGTTCGTCATTTCCTTTGGACGAAAACAACGCACGGTCGACTTGGGGTTCCCCCCTCCGTCGCACCGTCACATTAGACGCTCGATTTCGCCACGCAATGAAGAACAGCCCAACTCACAGGCCGGATTTGCCGTTTTCCGGAATGTGTTGCGGAAACGCCACGAAATCCGGCACTCAGCAGCGTTTGAGCGCAAGATGGGCCGGACGTCGCGGTTTAGAAGGAATTACAAGGTAAATCAATGATTTATGGATGGCGATTGACGTGTTTTGAGCGCCGAAGCCGCTTCCGCTGGACCGAACCGCAGCATCCCTGGAATTTCGCCCGTGGAGGCCCTCCACGGACGAATCAGGCTGCAAGCGAAACGAAGCGAGTCGCGGTCGCTGTTTTCGCCGCCCCACCGGGCAGAACGGGGCCTTGATCGGCTGGAATAGCGCCTTCGGGCCAACCTGCCACCCGAAGCCCGCGGGGGTGGCGGAGAGGAAGGGATTCGAACCCTTGATACGGCTTTAGACCGTATAACGGTTTAGCAAACCGCCGCCTTCAGCCACTCGGCCACCTCTCCGGCGCGAAAAACCGGTATGTATTGGGCGTTTCCACGTCAAGGCCGAAACGCATGGCGGCATGTTGGAGTCGGCGTCATGAGCGCCGGCCAGCGCCGCGCCGTCGTCGCCGCCAAGGCGCCGAAGATCGTCACCGTTTTGTGCGCGCGCTGGCCCAAGGCGTTCGCTCTTGATGGCCGCAAGCGCCGGCCGTTGAAGGTCGGCATCGTCGCCAACGTGATCGCCGCATCGGCGCCCGGCATCACCAAGGGCATCGTCAGCAAGGCCAAGCTTGCTTACGCCGCCGACCTTCTGAAAGCGCGCAAGGCCGGCAAGCGCGCCGCCAATTCCGAAGATCCTTCGGACTCTTCGGACCACCACAGGAAAAAAAATCTGCCCAGCACTGTAGCCGGAGCCAACCAGGAACGGGGCAGCCAATCTCGGAAAAGCAGTCGCTATCGAAATGGCGAATCCATCCCGAGTCGACCTCTTAATACGGCGCGGATGGCTGTCTCGCGTATCATCTACGCCAACAAGCTGATCAAGCGATTCCGAATGACGTAAGGCGCGCGCTATTGGACTGGCGACTGCATCGCGCCGCGCTTCATCCGAAACTGCCTCGGCGATTATAAGCGAGCGGTTCGAGTGCGCGACATGTCCATAGCCGCGACGGCTTTGAAAGATGTCTCAATGATGTTGCCGTTTGTTCGGCTCAAGACGCGGCCGCATCTCCGCGCGCTCCTGCCGGTCCTGAGAGATCGGCAGGTCTTTATGGCCGCGCATCGAATGGATGCACGGGGGCCGCTGGGGCGCGTTGTCCGTCGCGTAATAGCTGCCGGACCCTAGTTCCGGTATGTTTCGGGGGGACCAAATCAGAGGCCCAGCCTTATGAAAACAACCACAAGCCCGCCACCCGCCTCGTCTTCCAGGACGCCCCCGATCGATGGCATTAAGCTGCATATCGGCGGCTGCGAGAAGCGCGAGGGTTGGGTGATCCTCGACGCCCTGCCGGGACCGGCCGTGGATTACGTCGGCAACTGCAATGACTTGTCGTTCCTCGCCGACGAAAGCTGTTGCGAGGTCTATGCGTCGCATGTTCTGGAACACCTGGGTTACAACGGCGAAATCCAAAAGACGCTCAAGGGCATTCACCGCGTCCTTAAGTCCGGCGGGCGGCTGCGGGCCTCAGTGCCCGACCTGGAAACACTCTGCCGCTTATTTCTGCATCCAACGCTCGATATCAACGGACGATTTCATGTCATGCGCATGATGTTCGGTGGTCGCTCGTCAGAGCACGATGTACATTACGTAGGGCTGAACTTTGATTTCCTACGATCATTCTTACATGAGACAGGCTTTTGCGACATTCGGCGGGTGCCCGAATTTGGCTTGTTCAATGACACAAGCAATCTTCGGTTCGCCGGCGTGCCCATCAGCCTCAATGTCGAAGCCTGGAAGCCTCTAATCCGCATGCCGTAGAGCGTCAGCGCCCAAAAAGTGCAGCCGTCACCGGCGTTGGTGTCGATGCGGACGCGGCTAGCCGAGCATGTCGCCGATCGCCGCATAGATCAGTTCCATCTGCTCGCGACTGATGATGACGGATGCGGCTAGGTCTCGGCTTGGGTCGCCGACGGCGAAGCGGAATCCGTCGCCGTGCGGCACGATCTCCAAAAGGCCGCCCTCGGTGAACGTTTCCACGGCCGATAAATTGCTTTGCAAGGACTAGACAATTCCGGTTCGGCCCCGTCGCGCTTCGGCTGGCTTAAACAAACCGCCGCCTTCAGCCACTCGGCCACCTCTCCGGCGCGGCAGTGAATATTTTCCGCACGCGCGCCGTGCAATGTGAGTCGCGCACGGCAAAGCGCGCTTGGCGCGGCTTTGCGCGGCAGGGGTGGGCCAAAGTGCGGCGTGCCAGCCGCCGATTTGCGGATTGCGCAGTGGCGCGTTCCGGGCTACGGGCAAGGAAAATTCGGCCGACCAAAATTAAATTAGCGTCAGCGTGATGAACCGCAAACAACGGCGAGCCGCGCGCAGTGCCGGCGGCCCGGCGGCGCCCGGCGCGCTTGCCGGCAAACCGCCGCCGCAACTTCTCGCCGACCTCTTCGATACGGCGACGATGCATCACTACGCCGGCGCGCTCGGCGAGGCCGAGCGCTGCTATCGGCAGCTCATCGCCGCGTTGCCCGGCCATGCCGAAGCGCACAGCCGGCTCGGCGCCGTGCTGATGCGGCAGGGCAAAACGACCGAAGCCGTCGCGCAAATCGAGCGCGCGCTTGCGCTCAAGCCGGACATGTTCGAGGCTTACGGCAATCTCGCGCAGGCGTACATTGCGAGCGGGCAAGGCGAGCGCGCCGCCGAGGCCGCGTGCCGCGCGCTCGAGCTCAACGAGACACCGCAGACCAAGGCGATGTTCGTCCAGTGCATCGCCGCCGCGCGCTTTGCCGGCAACGAGCAGCGCTATCGCAGGTTGCTCGCGCGCGCGCTCGCCGAAGCCTGGACCCGGCCGCGCGAGCTGACGCGCGTTGCCATCGCGCTCATCAAGCTTGATCCTTCGATCAGGGATGCGATTGGCCGCGCTGCTGCGGCATGGCCGGTACATCTGCCGGCGAGCGCGCTGTGGGACTCGCAGACAATCACCGCGCTGGCGCAGGATGAGCTGCTTTGCCGCTTGCTGGAATGCGATCCTATTACGGATCTCGGCCTCGAACGCTTGTTGAGCGATGTGCGCAACACGATGCTGCAAGCCGCAGCCGGCTACGGCGGCGACGAACGCGTTCTCGGCTTTTGCTGCAGCCTGGCGCGCCAATGCTTCATCAACGAATACGCGTTTGCGACAACCGAAGCCGAAACAAACGCCGCGCAAGAGCTTGGCGCGGCGGTGGAACGCATGCTGGCCGAAGCCAAGGCGCCGCCGCCGCACTGGCTGCCGATCGTCGCCGCCTATTTCCCGTTGCATACGCTTGCCGGCTGCGAACGATTGCCGGCGCAATCATGGCCGCCAGTGCTGGACGCCCTGATCACGCAGCAAGTGCGGGAGCCGGCGCAGGAGCGGCAGATCGCGGCGACCATCCCTGCCCTCACCGGCATCGACGACGCCGTATCGCGCGCGGTGCGCGCGCAATACGAGGAAAATCCTTATCCGCGCTGGACGCTCAACGGCCCGCCCGCGCCGGCGGCAAACCCTCCGGGGCCGAGTCCGGCGCCGCGCGACGCGCTCATCGCCGGCTGCGGCACCGGTCTTTCGACCGTTGAATTCGCCCGTCAGGCCCGCGGGACCCGCATCCTCGCCATCGATCTGAGTCTCGCCAGCCTGCGCTACGCCAAGCGGATGGCCGACAAATTCGGGCTCGGCAACGTCGAATTCGCTCAGGCCGATATCCTGCAACTCGGCTCGCTGCCGCGGCAATTCGATTTCATCGACGCTTCGGGCGTACTGCACCACATGGCTGATCCCTGGCAGGGTTGGCGCATCCTGCTGTCGCTGCTGCGGCCCGGCGGCTTCATGCAGATCAGCCTGTACAGCGAATTGGGCCGCAGCAATATCGTCGCCGCCCGGGCGTTCATCGCCGAGCGCGGCTATCGGCCGGTTGCCGACGACATTCGCCGTTGCCGGCAGGATATCGCCGTGGCCGCGGATGCACAGGTCGCGTCCGTCGCCGAGCGTGACGACTTTTTCACCTTAAGCGAGTGCCGCGATCTGTTATTTCACGTGCAGGAGCACCGCACGACATTGCCGCAGGTCGAATCCTTTATTGCCGGCAACGGCCTCGACTTCGGCGGATTTTTTGTCGATGCCGGCACGCGGGCGCGCTTTGCCGCGCGCTTTCCGCAACCGCAGGCTGCGCTCGATCTCGGCTGCTGGCACACTTTCGAAAGCGAAGCGCCGGGCACGTTCGCCGGCATGTACCAATTTTCGCTGCGCAAGCGCTCGTAGCGGCTCGGATTGCGACGAAGCAATCGGGCTGCCGCTACGCCGCCATCGCGGGCGCGCGCGCCGGCGCGGCGGCGGCAGCGCTCGGGTTGAGGCGGAGCCAATCGCGCGCGGCGCGTTGCGCTGTGGCGATTTCGGCGTCCGACATCTGGTTGGCGATTTCGCGGCGCAGCCGTACCGCCTCGGCATTGCCCTTGGCGGCGGCAAGATTGAACCACTTGTGCGCGCTGACGAGATCGATCGGCAGATCGCGGCCGACCGAATACATCATGCCGAGTTCGAACAGCATGTCGGCGACCGCCAAGCCTTCGCCGAGCGGCGCCGAATTCGCATCGAGAATCTCCAACCGAGCCATAATACAGTCCCCCTGTCCTCACGCCCCTGTCCGGCCCGCTCTATTTTGTTCGGCCGGCGTGCGAATAATGCGGTGAAGATTTGAATGGTGATTTAAGCAATGCGATGAATCGAAGGTGAACCGCGCGGTGCAACTGCAGGGCGGCGCGGCAACTGCGCGTTAAGAAGCGCCGCCGCCGGCGGGCGGAAGGCGCGCATTTTCGTCCGTATCGCGCCGCCGGCAGGTCATTTTACCGCCCGGATCGACTCGCTTATCCTTTCCATTTCACCAACGGGAGGGTCGAAAGCCGCCATGCCTAATAATCATCGCACCGCCGCTGCGGCACTCTTCTGCCTCGCGACGCTCGCCGGCGCGAGCCTCGGCGCCGCAACCAGCGCGCGCGCCGCCGATCCGCTCGGCACCTGGTACACCGAAGGCAAGGACAGCCAGGTGCGCATCGTCAAATGCGGCAACGCGCTGTGCGGCGCGCTGGTCTGGCTCAAGGAGCCGAACGATCCGGCAACCGGCAGGCCGAAGACCGACAAGGAGAACACCGACGCCAGTCTGCAGAAGCGGCCGCTCCTTGGCGTGCAGATCGTGCTCGGCATGGCCCCGACCGACACGCCCGATCAATGGAAGGGCAAGGTGTACAACGCCAAGGACGGCAATACCTATACCGGCTATTTCACCTTGACCGGCGCGGACAGTGCCGAGCTCAAAGGCTGCGCGCTCGGCTTTATCTGCAAGTCGCAGACCTGGACGCGGGCGAAGCCGTAGCCCGCATCGCGTCTTCGCAATCCGGCTACGTGCTGCGTGCGCGCTGGCCGAATAGAACGGCACGCACCTTGGGATCCTGGGGATCCACCGCCGACGCTGCGGCGATGCGGATGGCGAATGCGCGCTTGACCGCCGGCCGCGCGCGAATCGTCTCGAACCAGCGTTGCAGATTGGCAAACTCCGCCAAATCCTGGCCCGCGCGTTCGGCCATGCGCACCCAGCCGACGCAGGCGATGTCGGCGATCGAATACGAACGGCCGGCCAGGAATGCGTGCGCAGCGAGTCGCTTGTTCATGACGCCAAACAGCCGGTTCACCTCGTCGCTGTAGCGGGCAATGGCATAATCGAGCGGCGCCGGCGCGTAACGGCGGAAATGGATGGCCTGACCGGCCATCGGGCCGAGCCCCGCCATCTGCCAGAACAGCCACTCCTCGACCGCGACACGCGCGCGCTCCTCGCGCGGATAGAATTTGCCGGTCTTGCGGCCGAGATATTGCAGGATGGCGCCGGATTCGAACACCGAAATCGGCCGCCCGCCGGGACCGTCGGGATCGACGATTGCCGGAATGCGGTTGTTGGGTGAGATGGTGAGGAATTCTTTGGAAAACTGCTCGCCCTTGGAAATGTCGACCGGCCGCACCACGTAAGGCAGCGCGCACTCTTCCAGCATGATCGAGATTTTCCAGCCGTTCGGCGTCGGCCAGTAGAACAGCTCGATCGGCTTTGTGTCGCTCGGCAAGCGCCGGCGCGCCGCGGCTTGGTTTCTCGGCGTCGGTTGTCGCGCCGCACTGCGGTTTTGCCGCGTCATATGACTGCAACCAAATTACGGTAAAGAAAAACGGCGTCGCGGAATGGCCCCGGACGCCGCTGCAAGTCTTTTGCAAAGCATTATCGACACACCGAGGGCGTCGGCGAGATGTCGAAGGCTTTTGGGTCCACTGGCTCACGCCAGGGCGACGCCGAAATGTTTTCCGCCGCCGTCTTCACCGTCTTCCGCCCGCGCGGTCGCGCTGGGCGATGCCGATCAAGCCCAAACCTCCGTCCCCGCCGACGCCCTCTGTCGTTCACCTGAGCCGGCGCGTCCCGGCGGATCATCTCGGCAGAGCGCCGAGCAACCGCGACGCCAGCCGGCCCGTGTGACGCGATCTTCGACTGCTTCAAGCACGATCGAAGACCGACAGCGGCGTTGCCTACTTCTTCTTCCGACGCTTCTTCGTCTTCTTCGCCGCGTATGTCTTGCCTTTTCTCTTCTTCGCCATTGCTGCCCTCCTAGCTTGAGTGGATGGCGATATCGGTGCAGTGCAGTCGCGAATCGACCTGCACTGACATCCGAAATACACAAGCGGAAAAAAATTAACAGTCGTTCGGCTTAATTTTGTGTATAGAGGCGCGTTTGCGCAGCCGCGTCGACGCGGAAAATGCTGCCGCCGCATAGATGCAGTCGCAAAAACCGCCGCGGCAGCGGCATTTTCATCAAACAAATAACGGAATCGCAAAAGTGCCGATGGATTGGGCACTTTCAGCGCGCCGTTCGAACAGGCCAGAAAGCATTCGACACGAGCGCCCGTCGTGCCAATCGACCGTCGAGAAGTGCTCGACAGCAGGCGCGAAGCCGTTCCGACCGCGCGAAAAAATTTTTTGCCGCAGATGCCGTTGCGGGCGCTGCAACGGCCTCGGCAGCGCGCAAAACGCGCGAATCAGTGCCAAGTGATTCGCGCGGGCGGCGCCGCCAGCGGCGCGTTCGGCGGTCGTCAAGGACATCTTCGGCGCCGGCGCGAACCGTTTTCGAAGCGCACTTTCTCCAGATCGGATGAAGACGCGCGGCGCACTCATCGCGCCGCAGCGCAAACGCCTCAGACGCCGAGCTTCTGCTTGAGCAATTCGTTGACCGCTTGCGGGTTCGCCTTGCCCCCTGAGGCCTTCATCACCTGGCCGACGAACCAGCCGATCGCCTTGGCATTGGCTTTGGCGTCGGCGACCTTGTCGGCATTCTTGGCGATGATGTCGTCGACGATCGCTTCGATCGCCGAAACGTCGGTGACCTGCTTGAGCCCGCGCTGTTCGACGATCGCCGCCGGGTCGCCGCCCTCGTTCCAGACGATCTCGAACACGTCCTTGGCGATCTTTCCGGAGATCGTGCCTTGCGCAATCAGGTCGAGAATGGAACCGAGCTGCGCAGGAACGACGGGCGAGGCTGAGATGTCCTTACCCTCTTTATTCAGCCGGCCAGCGAGCTCGTTGATTACCCAATTAGCGGCCATCCTCGCGTCGCGGCGTCTAGGAAGAGGGAACCCAGCGCCAGTGACGATCGTCTCGAAATAGTCTGCTACCTCGCGCTCCACAACGAGCCTCGCAGCTTCGTAAATGGGAAGCCCGTATTCCCGCACAAACCGCGCCCTCTTCTCGTCCGGCAGTTCGGGCAGGCTCCGTTCGACCTCGGCTATCAACACAGGTGACACCTCAAGCGGCAACAGATCAGGGTCCGGAAAGTACCGGTAGTCGTGCGCTTCCTCCTTGGTGCGCATCGCACGAGTGGTACCTTTGATCGGGTCGTATAGTCGCGTTTCCTGCTCTATTTTGCCTCCTTCCTCCAAAACTCCGATTTGCCGCCGGGCTTCATCATCGACTGCCCAACCGATAAAAGTTATTGAATTTAAGTTCTTGATCTCGCAACGAGTGCCCAATGGTTCACCCGGGCGACGAACCGACACGTTCACATCGGCCCGCAAATGCCCTTTCTCCATGTCACCATCGCAAGTGCCTAGATAACGCAGAATAATGCGCAATTTGGCGACAAAATTCATAGCTTCGTGGGAGGAACCAAGCTCCGGCTTGGAGACGATTTCCATTAAAGCAACGCCAGAGCGGTTTAGATCCACAAGTGACAAATTGGCATGCTGCTCGTGCAACGATTTACCAGCGTCCTGCTCCAAATGAATGCGCTGAATGCCAATCTTTTTGGTTTCATCATTATTGATGTCAATCGTAACCTCACCGCCGCTAATAATGGGCGATTGGAATTGGCTGATCTGGTAGCCTTGCGGCAGGTCGGGATAGAAGTAATTCTTGCGGTCGAACACCGATTTCGGATTGATCTTGGCCTTGAGCCCGAGCCCGGTGCGCACCGCCTGGCGCACGCATTCTGCGTTGATCACCGGCAGCATGCCCGGCATGGCGGCATCGACCAACGAAACCTGAGAGTTCGGGCCGCCACCGAACGCGGTCGCCGCGCCGGAAAACAATTTCGCGCGCGAGGCAATCTGGGCATGAACCTCCATGCCCACGACAACTTCCCAGCCATCGATCAACTTTGACTGATCTACCGATGCATCCATCTTTGACACCACTTGGCCGCCTTAGGCGTTTCCGCCGCCGCGGCTTGCAATATATATTGAGCGCACGCGGTCAAGGGAGGGATTCATGAAGCGCATTGTCGCCGTCCTGTTCGCGCTCTTCGCCACACCGGCGCCGGCGCAGCAATCGGCACCGCTCATTGCCTACGATTCCGTGCCGGACGCGCTGAAGCTGCCGCCTGATCTCTACATGGGCGAGGCGGCGGGCGTCGCGGTCAACTCCAAGGGCCACGTTTTCGTGTTTCACCGCGGCGGCAGCAGCCACGGTCCGGCCTTCGCCAACACCGCCGCCCAATTGTGGGAGTTCGGACCCGACGGCCGCTTCATCCGCGAGGTCGGCAAGAACCTTTATGCCTGGTCGTTCGCCCATGCGGTGCGCGTCGACCGCGACGACAACATTTGGGCGATCGACAAAGGGTCGGACATGATCATCAAGTTCACCCCACAAGGGCGGGTGGCGATGGTCATTGGCCGCAAGCAGGAAGCCTCCGACGCCGGCACCAAGCCGTGGGCGCATGTCAATCCGCCGCTGCCGGCCGAGAACGGCCGCTTCCGCCAGCCGACCGACGTCGCCTGGGATCCGGCAGGCGACATTTTCATCGGCGACGGCTACATCAATTCGCGCGTCGCCAAGCTCAACAAAGACGGCGACTGGCTCAAATCGTGGGGCGAGCCCGGCAAGGGCGAAGGCCAGTTCGACAACGTGCACAACATCGTCGCCGATGCGCACGGCGTCCTCTACGTCGCCGACCGCAACAATCGCCGCATCCAGGTGTTCGACAGCGACGGCCAATATCAGCGCACGATACGGATCGACGTTCCGCCCGATCCGAACGCGCAGCCGGCGATCGGCAACAAGCCCGATCTGACCAATTATCTGGAAAAAGGCGGCACCCAGACCCCGGGCGCGCCATGGGCGCTGTGCATGACGCCACCGCCCAACCAGGTGCTCTACGTCTCGGACGCGTTTCCCGGCCGCATCTACAAGCTGTCGCTCGACGGCAAGGTTTTGGGGATGTTCGGCCGCTCCGGCAAGCAGCTCAAGGAGTTCGGCTGGGTCCACGCCATCGCCTGCCCGAGCGAGAACACGCTCTACGTTGCCGAAATTCTCAATTGGCGGGTGCAGAAGCTGTTGCTGCATCCCGATCAGCACGCGGCGGCGCACTGACGCTGCACCGCGAGCCGGTTGTGACACGCTTGTCCGCATCAGGCCAAAGCGCCATCACGCAGCTTGCGGCCTGGGTGTCGGGCGTTCGCAGCGAGGCGTTTTCGCCGCGCGCGATCGAGCAGGCCAAGCTCGTTCTTCTCGACACGATCGGCTGCAGCCTTGCGGCGCTCGATGACGAGACCGCCTGCGCCGTATTGGCGACGCTGGCCGCGCTCGACGGCGACAAGCCGCAATGCGCCGTGCTCGGCCGGCCGGAAAAGCTGAGCGCGCCGAACGCCGTGCTCGCCAACGGCACACTCATTCGCGTGCTCGACCTCAACGACTACGTGGCCGGCGCGCATCCGCAGAGCGGCGCACGCGGCGGCCATCCGAGCGACAATATTCCGGTGGCGCTCGCCGCCGCCCAGCTCGCCGGCGCAAGCGGCCGCGACCTGTTGGCGGCGATCCTCATCGGCTACGAAATCTACGGCCGCGGCAAGGCGCTGATGAGTGCGGACTCGCCGTGGGACGGCATCAGCATTTCGGGGCTTGCCGCACCGGCGATGGCGGGGCGGCTGCTTGGCCTCGATAAGGAAAAACTCGCGCACGCCATTGCGCTCGGTGCAGCGCGCGCGCCGACGCCGGTCGCAGTGCGCGAAGGCGCCATCTCGGCGGCGAAATCGATCGCCAACGCGCTGATCGCGCAAAGCGGCATGCAGGCGGTGCTGTTGGCGGCGGCCGGCGTGACCGGACCACTCGACCTGTTCGAGGCGGAGCGCGGGCTGAAGGCCGTGTTCGCGTACGCTCCGGAATCCGCCGCCGGCATTTTGGGCGCGCCGCTGCCCGCGGAGTGCTTCATCAGCCGCGTCGCCATCAAGGCCTATCCGTGCTTTGCAGGCGGGCAAAGCGCCGTAGCCGCCGCGCTCGGGTTGCATCGGCAGATCAGCGGCGAGATTGACAGTCTCGCCAGCATCCGTGCGGCTTTCGCCGACCTGCCGATCGTGCGCCGCCAGCTTGCCGATCCCGGCCGCGTCGCGCCGGCCTCGCGCGAAGCCGCCGACCATAGCCTGCATTTCCTCATCGCCGTGACGCTGATCGACGGCACGTTCGGCCTTGGCCAATTCGCCGGCGAGCGCTGGAACGATCCGAAAGTGCGCGCCCTGATGGCGCGCTTGGAAACGACTACCGACGCCGATCTCGCCCGCCGCGTCGGCAGCGCCTATCCGTGCGTGCTGCATGCGACGGGACGCGACGGCCGGGATCATGAGGTCGAGATTTTGGCCCCACCCGGATTTTCGTCCAATGGTCCGGACGCGCAAACCGTGTTGGAAAAATTCGCGCGCATGACGGCGGATCGGGTTTCGCCAGCGGCGCGCGACCAGATCGTCGACGCCGTAATGACGCTTGATAAGGCGAAAACGTGCGAAGGCCTTATGCGCGTGCTTGCGCCTCGCGCGCCGGCGAGCGCCGCGCTAGACTGAGCCGAGGAACAAGATTGGAGGCGCCCGATGGATGCAGTTCTCGAACGCCCAAAAACTTTCGCCCCCGCTCTGGCCGAGCCGCGCGCCCGCATCGGCCTGATCATTCCCTCGGTCAATCGCATGACCGAGCCGCAGTTCAATCATTATGCGCCCGAAGGGCTCGGCATCCACGTCGCACGCGGCCGCGTCGCCGGCCAGCCGGCGCGCACGGTTGCGGAATCGAGCGGCGAGATCGCCCACGCCGCCAGCACGCTGGCCGACGCCAATCCCGACCTGATCGTGTTCCACTGCACCCACACCTCGATGAAGGAAGGCGCCGACGGCGAACGCCGCATCCTCGATCTCATCCGCAAGACCACCGGCATCGAGGCGCTGTCGACCTCGAGCCTGGTCAACGACGCCCTGCACGCGCTCGGCGTGAAAAATCTCCTGGTGCTCAGCCCCTACATGTCGAACGCGCCGATCATCGCCTATCTCGGCGCGGCGGGTTTCAAGGTCGTGAGCGACGTCGCGCTGCAATGCAAGAGCGCCGCCGATTTCGAAGCGATCACGCCGCAGCGCTGGCTCGAGCTTGCCAAACAAAACGACACGCCCGAGGTCGACGGCATCTTCTTGAGCTGCACCAACACCACACAGATCGAGGCGGTCGACGCGATCGAGCGCGAACTCGGCAAGCCGGTGGTCAACAGCAATCAGGCGGTGCTGTGGGGCTGCCTCAAGCGGCTCAAGCCCAAGCTCGGCAGCATCCCAGAAATATCCGATCTCGGCCGGCTGATGCGGCAGCTCGAGGCTTAAGCGGAGCGCGCCATGAGGACCGCCCTCGCCCGCTTAACTGCCGCATTGCTCGCCGGCCTGTTGCTGGCGCCGGCGGCGCTGGCGCAGAACTATCCGTCGCGGCAGATCCGCCTCGTCGTGCCGTTCGCCGCCGGCGGGCCGGCCGACTTGCTCGCCCGGGTCATCGCCCAGGAGATGAGCAACGATCTCGGCCAGCAAGTCTTTGTTGACAATCGTCCCGGTGCCAACACCATCATCGGCGCCGATCTCGTGGCGAAGGCCGAGCCGGATGGCTACACGCTGTTGATGGCGATCGACGGCACACTGGTGATGAATCCGTTCCTGTACAGCAAGCTGTCGTACGATCCGTTCAAGGATTTCGCGCCGATCACATTGATCGCCGACGTGCCATCGGTGATCGAGGCCAATAACGCGGTGCCCGCGAGCACGGTGCAGCAGCTCATCGACCTGGAGAGGGCCAGCCCCGGCAAGCTCAACATGGGCTACAGCACGCCGACCTCGCAGGTCACCGCGGAACTCCTCAACATGCGTGCCGGCATCAAGCTGACGTTGGTGCCCTATCGCGGCGGCACCACGCAGGTCACCGGCCTGCTCGGCGGCGAAATCCAGCTCGGCCTGGAAAGCGTCAACGTGGCGCTGCCGTTCGCGCGCGCCGGCAAATTGAAGATCATCGCGCTCACCGGCGGCAAGCGCATCTCGCTGGCGCCGGAGATCCCGACCGTGGCCGAAACGCTGCCGGGCTTCGATCTCGGCATCTGGCAGAGCATCGTGGCGCCGGCGAAGAC